>JANORH010000023.1:0-3740 GCA_031415215.1 Alphaproteobacteria bacterium
GGCGACACCGCCGACCCAGGTTCCGAACAGGTATCCGCCCGCCAGGGTCAGGACGATGGCACCCGGCAGGCTGACCGCTGTGGCCAGCGCGTAGACAACGATGAAGGTCAGCAGGGCCAGAGGCAGTTGCTGACCAACGAAGGCCCGCAGCGCGGCCTCATTGGCCTGCAGGGCCTCCAGATTGAGGTATCGGGTCGCGCCGCTGGCGAACACGGCGATGATTGCCACCACCAGGATCAGTAGGGGCGCAAAGCGCTTGAGGCGGGCCATCAGGTCTCCGGTGTGGAATTCAGCGACCAGTCATAGGCACCTCTGGCAATACGATCCACTGCTAGCAGCCGCGCGCGCAATGACGGGGCGGCATATTGCGTAAGGTGGGCGATCACCCTGGCGTCCGTCCCGCCGAAGTCCCCGCCGTACCATCGGTAGATCGATGAGACGACCAGCTTCTCGCTTTCAAACCGCACCCCGCGCGAATGGTTCACATAGGCGCGCGCAGCTGCATCCAGCGCCGCCTCCAGCCCCACGCCCCGCAACGCCTGAAGCGGCAGGTTCGGACAGCTGAAGGAAGCGCAGTTGACGGCGTAGTGCACCCGGGGCTCGCGCCAGCCCTTGCGCAGGATGTCGTGTTCGATGTTGTTCAGCGACAGGTTCACGCCCGCCACCCGCGTGACGGCCTTCCACCAGGGACCCGGCAAAGGTCGCGACGTGCGGATGTCGCGGATGGAAGCAACCGGATAGGCGTCCACCACCACCTTGATGGTGAGGGCGTTGTAGAGATTGGCCCAGTAGGCAAACTGCTCGGGCCGCGTCAGGGTCAGGGGATCAAGCGCCGTCAGCAGGTCGATGTAACGCTTCAGCGCGTCTCGATCCGCAGCTGATCGCTTCCAGCCCGCATAGTCGACCCTGACCACCCCGTCCGCCGAGCTCCGCGCCCGGCGCGACAGCACGGCGTCAAACCCGCCGTGATCGACCAGGCTCGTTCCAGCCGTGCGGCCGGTGAAACGTGAAAGGCCCTGCGCCGCGGCAGAACCTGACCCAAACCCCAGAGAAGTGCCCAGACCTGCGCCAAGCAGGGTGCGTCTGGGGATATGCAGTGAGATCATCGGCTACCGTCCATTTCGCGTCGCGACCGCAACCTGCCGTGCGATAGGGGCTATGCAAAGCCCGGAAAAATGGCGGCAATACGAGCTGTCGTTGCCACACACCACTTTAAGGAGCCGAGCTTGTATCCTAGTCCCCCCGAACGCGTGGCCGCTTTCCGGGAGCGGGGCTGGTGGCGGGGCGAGACGGTCGATGCCCTGTTCCACAAAGCCGTGGCCGCCAGACGCGACCACGAGGCCTTGATCGACGCGCCAAACCGCGCGGCGCTGGTCGGCACACCGCCGCAGCGGTTGACCTATGCGCAGGCCGACGCCCGCGTGGATGCGATGGTCGAGGTCTTCTCGCGCCTGGGTGTGGATCGTGGCGATGTCGTGGTGACCCAGCTGCCCAACGTGGTCGAAGGCGTGTTGGCGTTCCTGGCCTGCGCCCGAATGGGTGCGATCCTCAGTCCGGTCGCGATGGCCTATCGCGGCCATGAATTGCGCCAGATCCTGCCCTCGGTGGCACCGAAGCTGTTCCTGACTGTCGGCGGGTTCCACGGCCATGATCATGTCGCCATGGCGTTGGCCCTGAAAGCGGAGGGCGTGTTTTCGGGCGAGGTTATCGGGCTCGACCAACTGACGTCACCAGGGTGCGTCGTCACGACACCCGGCGATCTCGACGCCGCCGAGGCGCTGACGATCTGCTGGACTTCCGGCACCGAGGCCGCGCCAAAGGGCGTGCCGCGCCACCACGATCACTGGGTGGTGAACGGTGAAGCGCTGGCGGAGGCCGCAAACCTTGGTCCCGGCGACACCCTGCTTAACCCGTTTCCCCTGATCAACATCGCGGCCATCGGCGGCATGGTGATGCCCTGGCTGGTCTGTCAGGGTCGGCTCGTCCAGCACCACCCCTTCGACTTGGCCGTGTTCCTGTCGCAGATGCAGGACGAGGCCGTGGCTTATACGGTCGCACCTCCGGCGGTGCTTAACATGCTTTTGCAGAACGAAGCCTTGTTGTCGGCGACCGATCTGTCAGCGCTCAAGTGTCTGGGCTCCGGCTCCGCGCCGCTGGCCCCCTGGATGGTCAAGGGTTGGCAGGATCGCTTCAGCGTGACGGTGATGAACGTCTTCGGCTCCAACGAAGGCGCGTCGTTGTTCTCGACCGGTCAGGCCATTCCGGATCCGGAGCAAAGGGCCCGGTTCTTCCCGAGGTTCGGTGCTGAAGGCCTGGATTGGCCCGCCGCGTTCCCGGCCAAGATCCGCACCCGGCTGGTCGACCCTGAAACCGGCGTGGAAATCACGGTGCCGGGGTTCCAGGGCGAACTGAGGATCGCCGGCGCCATGACCTTCGACGGCTACTGGAAAGCGCCGGAGCTGACGCGCCAGGCCTTCGACGAGGACGGCTATTTCCGCACCGGCGATCTGTTCGAGATCGCACCGGAGGAGGGCGCGCGGTTCTACAAGTTCGTCGGCCGTCGCAAAGAGATCATCATCCGGGGCGGCGTGAACATTTCACCGGCGGAACTGGACAGTCTGATCGAAAGCCATCCTGCCGTGCGCGAGGCGGCCTGCATCGCCTATCCGGATGAACGACTGGGCGAGCGGGTCTGTGCGGTCGTCGCGCTGAAGCCAGGGCAGGGGCTGTCGCTGGAGGAGCTGACCTCGCACCTGAAACAGCACGACCTTGCAAACTACAAGCTGCCTGAGCGGCTGTGGATCATCGACGCGTTGCCCCGCAATCCATTGGGCAAGGTCTTGCGACGGGAGCTGACGCAGGTCGCTGCGGACTTGGCCCCGGCCGCATCGCTTGTATAAGCAGACTCACTGACATTCAGGCTTCAACCTGACGAGGGCACCATGGTCTATATTCTTGGCGGCTGGCAGAGCGACTTCTCGAAGAACTGGGCGCGCCAGCAGATGGACTTCGCCGACGCCTTTGCCGAGGTGGTGGGAGAGGGTCTGGCCGCCGTGGACCTTGAGCCCAAGGATATCGACACCGGCCACGTGGGCAATTTCGTCGGCGAGCTGTTTGCCGGGCAGGGGCTGCTCGGCGGCTTCTTCGGTCTGGTGCACCCCGACTTCGACGGCATGCCGACGTCGCGTCATGAGGCGGCGTGTGCCTCCGGGAGTGTGGCCATCCTGGCGGCGACCGCCGAGATCGAGGCCGGGCGCTATGACACCGCCTGCGTGGTTGGCCTTGAAATGATGCGCAATGTGTCAGGCCAGCAGGCCGCGCAGAACCTCGGGGCCGCCGCCTGGACTGGCCATGAGTTCGAGGATGCCGCGTTCCTTTGGCCCCGCGCGTTCTCGGACCTCGGCGAAGAGTACGACCGCCGCTTCGGCCTCAAGTACGAGCACCTGATGCGTATTGCCGAGATCAACTTCGCGAACGGCCGCAAGAACCCCAATGCCCAGACCCGCCAGTGGGCCTTCAACGACAAGAGTTTCACGGCGGACGACGAGGCCAACCCGGTCGTCGAGGGCATGATCCGGAAGAACGACTGCGGCCAGGTGACGGACGGCTCGGCGGTGGTTTTTCTGGCGTCTGAAAAGGCCGCCACGGAGTACGCGGCGAAGCGCGGGATCCCGCTGGAAACCCTGCCGAAGATCAAGGGCTGGGGCCACCGTTCGGCCCCGATCAGCTATGATCGCAAG
>JANORH010000024.1:0-17089 GCA_031415215.1 Alphaproteobacteria bacterium
CCTGCCCGCCGAAGCCTCGGCGCAGGCCACCGCGTTCCGCGGCCCCCTCCCCCGGATGCTGTACCCCGGTAGAATCTGGAACCGTGAGCCGCCGATCCCGGCGATGGCGCGCAAGGGGCGGCTGACGCCTAAGCTGTATCGGAAGATCGAGTAGGACCGGGCGATTGCGTGCGCCCTCGCGCGGCGTCATAGATCGCGCAATCGCCCCGGAACCGGGGACGCCTTTTGGGGGATATGGCATGCGGCACCTGACATCGAAGACCTGGGCCGCGCTGGCGGCAGTGGCTGCGCTCGGCGTCACGCCTGTCGCGGCGGCTGACGCGCCGGTGGTGGTGAAGACCGCGAACGGGCCGGTGCAAGCGACCGAGCGCGGGGTGATGCGGTCATTCTTCGGCATTCCGTTTGCGGCGCCGCCGGTGGGCGATCTGCGCTGGAAGGCCCCGGCGCCAGCGGCAAAGTGGACTGCGCCGATCACGCGGAGCAAGACGGCGGCGGCCTGTCTGCAGACCGGCGCGGAGAGCCCGTTCCGGACCCGGGGCGACAGCGAGGACTGCCTCTATCTGGATGTGCATACGCCGACGGGCAAAGGGCCCTTCCCGGTGATGGTGTGGATTTACGGCGGTGCGTTCACCACGGGTGATGCGTCCACCTATGCGGACCCGAGCGCGATGGTCGGCAAGGGCGTGATCGTGGTGGCGATGCACTATCGGCTGGGGGCTATGGGGTTCCTGGCGCACCCGGCGCTGCGCGACGCGGGCGGCAGTGCGGGCAACTATGGCATGATGGACCAGCAGGCGGCCTTGCGCTGGGTGCGGGGCAACATCGGGGCGTTTGGCGGCGACGCGAAGAACGTGACGATCTTCGGCGAGTCGGCCGGCGGGTTTGCGGTGTTGACGCATCTGGCCTCGCCGCAATCGAAGGGCCTGTTCGACAAGGCGATCATCCATAGCGGCGCCTATGGGGTGGCGGGCCAGCTGACCCAGGCGGGGATGGAGGCCAAAAGCACGGCGGCGCTGGAAAAAGCGATGGCGGGCCAGGATGTGGGGGCGGCGTGTGCGGGCGGTACGCTGACGGCGGCGTGCCTGCGCGGGCTGCCCGAGGCGGTGGTGCGCGGCAAGCTGATGAGCGCCTACAGCCAGTCGGTGGGCAATGTGATCCCGTCGGTGGACGGCAAGGTGCTGACGCAGACCATCCAGGCCACCTTTGCGGCGGGGGCCAACCACAAGGTTCCGGTGATCAACGGCGCGAACGAGGACGAGAACCTGCTGTTCGTGGCGTTGGGCGAGATGGCGGCGCGGTTTGCCGCCAAGCCGCCCAATTTCAACCCTGCCGACCGGTCGTTCCTGATGACGCCTGAGGCCTATCTGGTTGGCGCGAAGATGGCGGCGGCGCAGCAGGGGGTGTCGGCCAGCGACCTGACCGAGAAATACTATCCGCTGAGCCGATTTGGCGACGACGTGGGGCTGCAGCCCAGCCGGGCCACGGCGGCGGCGGGCACCGACAGCGGGTTCTCGTGCAACGGCGTCAACGTGTCGGCGCGGATCGCGGCGCAGGGGTCGCCGATCTGGATGTACGAGTTCCGCGACCAGACGGCTGTGCCGCTGTTCGGCATGTTCGGCGGCAAGTACGGCCTGAGCCTGCCGCAGGGCGCGGCGCATGCGTTTGAGCTGCCCTATCTGTTCGCCATGGTGGGCGCGGCGCAGAACGCCGAGCAGAACGCCCTGAAGGCGACGATGTCGACCTACTGGACCAACTTTGCACGGACCGGGAACCCCAACGGGGCGGGCGTTCCGGCGTGGGCGGGGTTCAAGGGCGGCGCGGTGCAGGCGCTGGACGTGGCCTCGGGCGGCGGGGTGACGGGCATGACGGCGGACGCCTTCCGCGACCAGCACCTGTGCAAGACGGCCTGGGCGAAGCAGACGTTCTGATCGTCTACTTCAACGCATAGCTGACGGTGGTGACGACGCGGATTTTCTTGAAGACCTGGGAGGCGGGGTCGTAGCCGACCTCGTCGCGGCCCAGGATCTCGAAGGAGCCCTGGCCGGCCGAGCGGATGCCGCCCAGCTGGGTGCCGGCATCGCGGGCGAACTGCTGGGCACCGGTGCGCGCGCTGGCGGTGGCCTCGGCGATCATGGCGGGGCGCACGGCGTTCAGGCCCGTAAACAGGTAAGACGGGCCGGTATAGTCCTGCAGCACCACACCCTGGCGGATGAGTTTGTCGAGCTGGCGGGCCGTGGCCTGGACGCGGTCAACGTTGGTGGTGCGCACGATGACGGTCTGGGCGACGCGGTAGCGGGCGACGACGTTGTTTTGCTGATACTCGCGGGCGAACTGGTCGGTGACTTCGAAGCGGCCCAGATCGATCTCGGCGGGCTTGTAGCCCTGGGCGGTCAGGAAGGCGCGGACGGCGGCGGTGTCGGCGTCGACGTCGGCCTGAACGGCCTGAAGATCATCGCCGGCGGCGGCGAATTTCAGCGGCAGCACGGCCAGGTCCGCCTTGACGATCCGCTCGGAGAGGCCCCGGACCGACACGGTGCGGTTACCCGTTTGCGCGTTTTCCAGCCCCTTGCCGATGAACGCGCCCGCGCCGACCCCGCCCAGGGCCAGCAGGCCGCCCACAACAGCGGCGGCGATGATGCGTGTGTCGATCATGGTGTCCTCAAGAGCCTGTCCGTTTCAGATGGAATCATCTGAAACGGACAGGCTCGTTCTCATATGTTTAGAGCACGACGGGCGCTTGAACCGGTATCCACTTCAAGCTGTCGTGCTCTAGGGTTGAGGCACGTTGTAGCAGGTCAGGCTGTCAGGGGGATGAACGGGCCAGCAGCTTCTTCATGAAGACCCGGGGAAATGCGGGCGCGGGACCGTCGATCTGGCCGAAAACCTCAAAGCCGAGGCGTTCATAGAAGGGCCGCGCCTGGAAGGCGAAGGTGTCGAGCCAGATGTCGCGGCAGCCCTGGCGGATGGCCTCTGCCTCAGCCTGCGCCATCAGGTCTGTCCCCAGCCCCTGACCCCGCCCGTCGTCGGGCGCGATCACCAGGGCGACATAGAAGGATCCCCAAAGCGACAGCGCCCACAGGCCACCACAGATGATTTCGGTCCCGGGTTCGTGGATGGCAAGGGCGAAGGGTGTGCCCCCGGCCTCGCCCATAGCGACGGCGTTGAAGGCCAGCAATCGCTGCAGGATCGGTTCATAGGCCGCGTCGGGATCGGCGGCGCGGGTTATGGCGTAGGTCATGAAGTCGATCCGGACGCGACCAACTCAGGCCTCAGGCGGGCCTTGGCCTCAGAGACGGGTATGTCGGTCATCGGCAACTCCTGACTGCCTTGTTGGCTATCTGGCATTTTCCAGCAGGGTTACCGGGACTGTACCACGCGCCGCCGATGGCTTACGCCTTGGTTCATACAACAAGCACATCAGGGACGGAGACATCATGCAGCGGATCATCATCTCGACAGCGGCGTTGCTGAGCGCGTCGGCGCTGGCGGTCACAGCGCTGGCGCAGGACCACAGCAAGCATGAGGGCCACGCGATGCCCCTGCCCGCCTCGACAACGCCCTACCCGTCGCTGCCGCAGCCGAATTTCGGCCCCCAGGCAGGCTCGATCACCTTCAAGGACACCGACCCCGGCCCCACCATCGGCGGAGAGATTTCGATGATTCCAGCAGAGGGCGCGGCTGCCGCCGGGATCACCACCTACATGATCCACTGGGGCCTGGAGGTCGGCAAACCCGGGACAGAGGACGACGCGGGGGCCGGCGATCTGGGCGGCAACTGCAAGGGATTTCGCGACACGGGCCACGTGGTGATGAAACCCGCCGCAGAGGCCGGCAAGGTGATGCGATGGACCCTGCCGCAGGGCACCAAGGTGCCGGAGGGTGCGGTCTATTTCGTGGGCCATGCGATCTACGGCAAAATCCACAACCTCAACAAATGCACCCAGATCCCGATCCAGAACCTGACAAAGGGCTAGGCTTTGACGACGCTTGAGGGGCCGATGCGCCCGCCCGCCGCCGGCGGACCGCCACAGTCGATGGTGATTTTTCTGCACGGCTATGGGTCGAACGGCGACGACCTGATCAGCCTGGCCGACTATTGGCGCGGGGCGCTGCCGAACACGGTGTTCCTGTCGCCGAACGCGCCGGAGATCTGTCCCGGCGCGCCGGACGGCTATCAATGGTGGGGCTTGAGCAACCTGACGCCGGGCGGGCGTGCGGCGGGCGTTCGCAAGCCCGCAGCGGTGCTGGACAGCTTCATCGACGCCCAGTTGGCGCACTATGGTCTGTCTGAGGGCCGTCTGGCGCTGGTGGGCTTCAGTCAGGGCACGATGATGGCCCTGCACGTAGGACCCAGGCGGACGCAGGCGCTGGCCGGCATCGTAGGGTATTCCGGCATGTTGGCCGACCCGGACGAGCTCAAGACCGAAGTCCGGACCCGGCCACCCGTGCTGCTGGTGCACGGCGATTCGGACGCGGTACTGCCGGTGGCCTCGATGCCCAAGGCCAAGGAAGGGCTGGAGGCGGCCGGGCTGGATGTGGTGACCCACGTGTCGCCGCACCTGGGCCACAGCATCGATGAGAAGGGCCTGCAACTGGGCGCGACGTTCCTGGCGCATCGGCTGAGCCGACCGGTGGTGGCGAACGACGCCTAAGCCGCCTCGGCGTTACGTAGGGTGTCGTCCTCGGTCAGGAATACGAGCATCGGTGCGGCCCAGTGTTCGGCGTCGGCCCTGGTGAACACCCCGCCCGCGTGCGCGGCTCTCGACAGGTGACGAAAGAACTCCGACGCCGCCAAAGTCAGTTTGAGGTCGGTCGCAATTTCCTGGAGTGTGGTCGCCTGGGTGACCATAGCGCGCATCGCCTGCTCAGGGTCGGTATCGGAGGCCGCCACAGCCGCCCGAATGATCCGGATCGCCTGGTTGACCTTCTGCTGATAGGGCGTTTCCGAGCCGTCGTCGCGACGCCTCAGGGTCCCGGCGTAGTCTCCGGAATTGAACCGGCGTCGGTCCGGACCGATATAGGCAATGCCCTCGACCCAGTCGCGATCCCTGAGTGTCACGGCTTCAAGCCGTCGGACCAGGTCTTTCATGCTGTAGGGCTTACGCAGAAATTCATGCACCCCGGCGTCACGTGCAGCCAGGATGGAGGCCTGGGTTGCCGCTCCGGTGACCATGATGACCGGGGCCTTGCGTGAGCTCCAAGTGCTGCGGCGGAGCGCCCGGGTGAAGGCCAGGCCGTCGAATTTGCTATCGCCAACCTCGACCACAATCAATTGAGGGTCGCTGGTCTCGGCGATCTTCAGGGCACGAACCATGTCGGTGGCGGCCCAGCAATAGGAGCGGGCAATGTCGCGCATAAGGTCGCTGAGCAAACGCGCACTGGCCGGTTGCGGGTCAGCGATCAGCACCCGCTTCAGCAGGGGAGCCATCGCAGCGTAGGATCGCTTTTCACCATCGAACACGGAGCAGCTCCGAATATCCAGCCAGACGCTGTAGCCCAAACCGGTAAAGAACCACTTGATGAAGGCGACGTGTCTGCAGTTCGACCTCAGTCGTGGAACGGGTCGCGCATCAGGATGGTGTCGTCACGCTGAGGGCTGGTGGAGAGCAGGGCCACGGGCGCGCCGATCAATTCTTCGATCCGGCGCACATATTTCACGGCGCTGGCCGGCAGGTCTTTCCAGGACCGGGCGCCCTGAGTGGTGCCGCTCCAGCCTTCCATCTCTTCATAGACCGGGGTGAGTTGGCTCTGGGCCTTGAGGCCAGCAGGCAGGTAGCTGATGTCCTGATCGCCAAGCTTGTATCCGGTGCAGATCTTGAGCGTCGGCAGGCCGTCCAGCACGTCCAGCTTGGTCAGCGCGATGCCGCTGATGCCGTTCAGCGCCACCGACTGGCGCACGAGCGCGGCGTCGAACCAGCCGCAGCGGCGCGAGCGGCCCGTGACGGTGCCGACCTCACGGCCCACGGTGCCCAGGTGTTCGCCGACATCGTCGAACAGCTCGGTGGGGAACGGCCCCTCACCGACCCGGGTGGTGTAGGCCTTGACGATGCCCAGCACGAAACCCGGCCCCTTGGGACCCAGGCCCGAGCCTGCGGCGGCCTGTCCCGCCACGGTGTTGGAGGAAGTCACGTAAGGATAGGTGCCGTGGTCGACGTCGAGCAACGCCCCTTGGGCCCCCTCAAACAGCACGCGCTTGCCCGACTTCACCAGGCCGTCCAGCAGCAGCCAGGCCGGCTGGGCGAAGGGCAGGATTTTGGGTGCGATGGCCGTGAGCTCGGCCAGCAGGGCAGCGGCGTCCACGGGCGGCAGGCCCAGGCCCGCGCGCAGCGGCGCATGGTGGGCCAGCAGGCGGTCGATCTTGGCTTCCAACGCCTCGCGGTCGGCCAGGTCGGCGACGCGGATGGCACGGCGGCCGACCTTGTCCTCATAGGCCGGGCCGATACCGCGACCCGTCGTGCCGATCTTGTTGACGGCGGCGGCCTCCCGCGCCAGATCCAGATCACGGTGGATCGGCCGGATCAGGCAGGCGTTGTCGGCCACCACCAGCAGGTCCGGCGTGATTGTGACGCCCTGATCGCCCAGGGTCGCGATTTCCTTCAATAGATGCCAGGGGTCGACCACCACGCCGTTTCCGATGATCGACAGTTTGCCTTGCACGACCCCGGACGGCAGCAGGCTGAGCTTGTAGGTCTGGTTGCCGACCACCAGCGTATGGCCCGCGTTGTGCCCGCCCTGGAAGCGCACCACCACGTCGGCGCGGTTGGACAGCCAGTCGACAAGCTTGCCCTTGCCCTCGTCACCCCACTGGGCGCCGATTACGGTGACATTGGCCATTTTGGATACGATCTCCCGACCTGCCCGGAAAAAACCCGCAAGCCCTTCGACAGGTGCTCGGCAAGCGGGCGGAGATCAATTCGGGAGCCGCTTTAGACCAGCTGGACCTCGCCCTCAAGGGGTTCGCGCGTTAACAGGCGTCATGGACATCCCGCGTTTTCATCTGGCTTTCCCGGTCCGCGACCTGGCCGAGGCCCGTGTGTTCTATGGCGAACTGTTGGGGTGCCCGGAGGGGCGGTCCAGCGCAGACTGGATCGACTTCAATTTCCACGGCCATCAGATCGTGGCGCACCTTTCGCCCGGCGAGGCGGGTGGAGGCGCGACCAATGCGGTGGATGGCCATCAAGTGCCGGTGCGCCACTTCGGCCTGCTGCTGACGCTGCCCGCCTGGGAGGCTCTGGCCGCGCGGCTGAAATCGGCCGGGACCAACTTTATCATCGAACCCCATATCCGCTTTCCAGGGGAGCCGGGCGAGCAGGCCACGATGTTCCTCCTCGACCCCTCGGGCAACGCGCTGGAGTTCAAAGCCTTTGCCGACGACACGATGGTGTTCGCAAAATGACCGGGTTCGCCATTTCCCTCGCCGACATTGAGGCCGCAGCCGACCGGCTGGATGGCCATGCTGTGGAGACTCCACTGATCGAGAGCACGGCGCTCAATGAACGGCTGGGCCTACGGGTCCTGATCAAGCCTGAAACCCTGCAGCGGGTCGGTGCCTTCAAGTTTCGCGGTGCCTTCAACCGGCTGGTTCAGCTGAGCGCCGAAGAACGGGTGAGGGGCGTCGTGGCGTTCTCATCCGGCAACCATGCTCAGGGCGTGGCGCTGGCTGCGAAGCTGCTGGGGATGCCTGCGGTGATCGTCATGCCCGGTGACGCGCCCGGCGTGAAGGCCGAGGCGACGCGGGGCTATGGCGCAGAAGTGGTCTTCTATGATCGCCTGACCGAGAGCCGCGAGGCGATCTCGGCCGCCATCGCCGCCGAACGCGGGGCCGTCATGGTGCCGGCTTTCGATGATCCCCACATCATGGCCGGACAGGGCACTGTGGGACTGGAGATGGTGAGGCAGGCTGAAGCCCTGGGCGTGTCTATGGACGCCGTCATCGCGCCGTGCAGCGGGGGCGGGCTGCTCTCGGGCATCGCTACGGCGGTGAAAGCGCTGTCGCCGGAGACGGCCGTGGTCGGGGTTGAGCCGGCGGGCTACGACGACACGTTGAAGTCTCTGCAGGCCGGTGTTCGCACGCCCATGAAGCCGACCCATAGGACGCTCTGCGATGCCTTGGAGACCCCCTGCCCCGGCGAGCTGACCTTTCCGATCCTGCTGAAGACGGTGGCTGATGTCGCCGTGGTCAGCGACGCGGAGGTCGCCGAGGCCATGCGCTATGCGTTCAGCGTTCTGAAGCTGGTGGTGGAGCCCGGCGGCTCGGTGGGTCTGGCCGCGTTGCTGGCCGGAAAGGTCGGCGGGTTCGGCGGCAAGACCGTGGGCCTGGTGCTGTCCGGCGGCAACGTCGACCCGGAACTGTTTGCGCGGGTGTTGAGGGGTGAGATCTGACGCATTTGAGGCTGGGTCTGGAACACACCCCGTAAGATCTTCATCGGCGAATCAAGTCCGCCGATGAAGACCAGAAATGGAACCTGTCCGCAGGTTTAACGACCCGGCGGGACGCTACAGCCGGTCGTTCGGCACCGTCTGGGTCGGTGCCTCGCGGGGGGTGGTCAGGCGGGCCAGCTTGGGTTTCAGCCAGTTTTCGAAGTCATCGACGAAGCTGTAGACCACGGGCACCAGCACCAGCGACAGCACGGTCGAGGTGATCAGCCCACCGATCACGGCGACGGCCATGGGTTGGCGGAACTCCGAGCCGGCCTCCAGGGCGAAAGCCGTGGGCAACATGCCTGCGGCCATGGCCAGCGTGGTCATGATGATCGGCCGCGCCCGCTCGCGGCAGGCGTCGATCAGGGCGTCGTGCTGGGACATGCCCTCACGCTCGCGCTCGATGGCGTACTCGACCAGCAGAATCGAGTTCTTGGCGGCAAGGCCCAACAGCATCAGGAAGCCGATCAGCGACGGGATCGACAGCGACAGGTTGAAGGCCAGCAGGCCCAGGAAGGCACCGCCCACCGACAGCGGCAGGGCCGACAGGATCACCACCGGCTTGAAGAAGCTGCGGAACAGCAGCACCAGCACGGCGTAGATCATCGCGACCCCGGTGAAGATGGCAATGCCGAAGCCACCGAACAACTCGGCCATGGCCTCCTGATTGCCGATGGCTGCGGGGCGCACGCCGGGCGGCAGGTTCTTCATGATCGGCAGATTGCCGACGGCCTTCTGAGCCTCCCCTGCCTCCACGCCATTCAGTTCCGCGCGTATGGTGATCTGGCGTTCACGGTTCAGACGGTCGATACGCGCCGGGCCAGCCTGGAAGTTGATATCGGCGACGCTTTCCAGAGTAGTCGAGCCACCGCCGGCTGTGGGAACGCGAAGCGATCGGATCCGCTCGATGTCGGTACGTGCCGATTCCGGAAGCCGAATGCGGATCGGGATACGGCGTTCTCCGTCATTGAACTTTGCAACGTTGGCGTCGATGTCACCCACAGTTGCGACGCGTGCGATGTTGGCGATTACGTCTGACGAGACGCCAAGGCGCGCGGCCTCATCGGCCTTCGGACGGATAACGATTTCAGGTCCAATCGGCGGGCGGGTCGGGCGTGGATCGGCGATCTCGCTGAGGCCGCGCATTTCGCGCTCAAGCCGGAGGCCTGCCGCCTGCAGATTGTCAGGGTTCGTGCCGGTCAGAATCTGCTGATAGCCGGACCCCTCACCCGAGCTCAGGAACGAGAGGCGGGTGTCGGGAATGGCGCGGAGCTCCTTGCGCAGTCGCGCCCGCATCTCGTCGCCGGTCGTCTTGCGATCCGGCTTCAACAGGATAGTCGCCGTCCCGGTGCGCAGATCGCCGCCGCCACCGCCAAAGGACCCGGGCCCAAAATTCGAGACGGTCGAACCGATCTGGATGAAGACGTCGGTGACTTCCGGCTGGTTTCGGAACAGCACATTCAGCTGTTCGGCAATTTCATCCATGTCGGCCACGGTGGCACCAGGCGGACCCTGGATATTCACATAGGTGAAGTCGGGGTCCCCGGCCGGTTGAAATCCCTGAGGCAACAACGGAAGCAACGCCACCGAACCAAAGAAGATCAGTCCGCCAAAGATCGAGGCGATGATCCGGTGCGCCAGCGCCCATTCCAGGGCATTGCGATAGACCCCTTCGAACGGCTTTCGCGGCTGGGCGACGGCACCCGCTTTGAGGAAATACGCGGCCATTGGCGGGGTCACCAGACGGGCCACCAGCAGGGAGAACAGCACGGCCACTGAGACGGTCAGGCCGAATTCCTTGAAGAACTGTCCCGGAATGCCAGGCATGAAGCTGACCGGCGTGAACACCACGACGATCGCCATGGTGGTTGCGACCACCGCCAGCCCGATCGAGTCCGCACCCTGGATCGCCGCGTCGTAGGGGCGCGCGCCGCGGACCACCCGCTTTTCGATGTTCTCGATCTCGACAATCGCGTCGTCGACGAGGATGCCCACCACGAGCGTCAGGGCCAACAGCGTCACGATGTTCAGCGAAAAGCCCGCCAGGCCCATGATCAGGAACGTCGGGATCAGAGAGATCGGCATGGCGACGGCGGTGATCAGCGTGGCACGCCAATCCCTGAGGAAGAACAGCACGACCAGGGCCGCCAGGATCATGCCTTCGAGCAGCACCGTCTTGGTGGCCTGGAAGCTGGCGCGGGTTTCTTCGACAGCCGAGAAGATCAGCGAGAACTTGACGCCGGGGTTGGCCTTTTCGATGACGGCCAGCTTTTTGATGACGGCGTCTTCGGTATCGACGTCGCTGGCTTCCTTGGTCTTGGAGACCTGGAATCCCACCACGGGCTGACCATTCAGACGGGCGAAGCCCCTCGGCTCCGACGCGCCATCGCCGATGTCGGCGACATCCGACAGCCTGACGAAACGGCCGCCGCCGGTCGGGACGGTGATCTCGCGCAACTGGGTAATGGTTCTCACGGATCCCAGAACCCGCAGGGTCTGCTCACGCCCGCCGACCGTGACGCGGCCTCCGGGCGCATCGACCTGGAAGCTGCGCAGGGCGTTGTTGACCTGGCTTGCGGTCAGGCCATGAGCAGCCAGCTTGTCCGGGTTGATAACAACATTGATTTCCCGGGCCGTGCCGCCGACGCGCGTCACCTGGGCCACGCCGTTGGCAGCCTGAAGACCCCGGCTCAATGTGTCATCGACGAACCAGGACAGGGCCTCGTCGCTCATGTTCGGTGCCGAGACGGCATAGGTCAGGATCGGCGCAGACTCATCGATCTCCAGCTGGTTGACCGTGGGTTCGTCGATGTCGCGCGGCAGCAGGGCGCGCGCCTGGTCGATCTTGGACCGGATTTCGTCGGTCTTCTTCTGCAGATCCTCGCCCAGATCAAATTGCATCGAGGTCGTGGAGACGCCCTGGGTGACGCTGGATTGGATGGCCTTGATGCCGGAGACACCGGCCAACGCATCCTCAACGGGTCGGGTGATCTGGGTCTCCATCTCACCCGGCGCGGCGCCATTCTGAGTGATGGTGACCGCCACGACGGGGAACTGGATGTTTGGGTACTGCTTTACCGGCAGGCCCGCGTAGCCGATCAGTCCGGCCAGAACGAGCCCGATGAACAGCACCGTGACCGGAATAGGGTTGCGGATCGCCCACGCCGATATCGGGAAGCCCTGGTCGCTCATCGTTTGGCCGCCGGGGCGGTCGGCGCAGGTTGGGCGGCTGCGGCGACAGGCTTGACCAGATCGCCGTCCAGCATCAGCGCCGCAGCATTGGCGACCACACGCGACCCGGCGGGCGGGCCCTTGATGATCTGCACCAGGCCGGAACCGCGCTGGCCGGCCTGGATCATCACCCGCTTCACGCGGTTGTTGGAGCCTACCACCATCAGACTGGCGCCATCGGCGTCATAGCGGATGGCGGATTCAGGCACCGCCAGCGCCTGGCCGGACGCATCGGCAAACACCGCACGCGCAAAGCCGCCCACCCGGATATCTGACCGAACGGGCAGCAGGATCCGCACCTGACCCAGGCGGGTCTGCGGATCGATCTGCGGGCTGATCAAGCGCACCTGACCTTGCACCGTCGCGCCGCTGGGCAAGGTGACCGTGGCCGACTGGCCGACACGGATGCGGGTCAGGTCTCCCTCGCTCAGGTCAGCTGACAGCTCGACCTGGCCGTCGCGAGCCATCCGGAACCATGGGGTGGCGGCGCCGGACGAAAGATCACCGGGTCGAACGGTCTTTTCGAGGATCAGGCCCGAGACCGGCGCCGTAACCGCCAGCTTGCCGGAACGGGTGCGAAGATCGCGGAGTGAAGCGGCCTGGGCGCGAGCCTGGGCGCGCACGGCGCGGGCCTGCAAGCGGCGCTGCTCGATCTGTTCCTGAGACAATACGCCCTGGCCGTCCAGATCGCGGACGCGGTTGGCCTGGTCCTCGGCCTGGAGTGCGTTGGCCTCGGCCTGGGCCGCCAGCGCCTCGGCCTGGGCGAGCTGGGACGAGATCAGCGTGGGGTCAAGCTGGACGAGGGTCTGGCCGACCCGGACATAGTCGCCAACATCGGCCAGCACCCGGGCCACGCGGTATCCGTTAACCTCCGGCAGGACAGCGGCTTCCTCGCGCGCGGTGAGGTCGCCGGATGCGGCGAGCGCGCCGGCAATCGGCCGCGCCTCGATGACAACGACGCGGACCGCGCGGGCCTGATCGGCCTCGGTTTGTTTCGGCGGATCGGCCTTCTGGCAGGCGGCGAGCACCAGGGTCATCAGGGCCGGGAGAAGGATACGGGTCGAGGTCATGAGGTCTTGTCTCATCGGGCCTTGGCGTAGGACTGGGAGGCCCAGCCTCCGCCCAGCGCCTTGTAGGCTTGCACGGAGCGCCGGAGCGCCTGGACCTGGGCGGCCGTCAGCTGGGCGCGGACCGCACGCCAGGACCGTTCGGCCGACAGGGTGGTGGAAAGATCGGTCAGGCCCCGGGCGTAACCGGTGGCCGAAGCCTTGTAGGCGCGCGACGCCCGGACCTCGCCGTCCGTCAGCAGCGTGACGCGACGACGGTCGGCATCCAGATTGACCAGGGCGGCCTCGGATTCCTGGAATGCCGTCTGCACAGCCTTTTCGTAGGCAGTGACGGCCTGTTCAGTGCGCGCACCCTTGGTTTTCAGGTCCGCCAGCAACTGGGGGATCGACAGGACCGGCTGAACGATCGAGCCGCCGATGGACCAGTTCTGGGTCTCCGAGGAAAAACTGGGCTGGATGATCTTGGTCCAGCCAAGGCCGGGTGAAAGCGTGAAGGTGGGGAAGAACGCCAGCGCCGCAAGTTTTTGTTGGCCGACAGCAGAGCGCAGCCGTTGCTGGGCCTGCCGAACATCAGGTCGGCGTTGCAAGAGATCGCTGGGGATCAAGGTTGGCACAGCCGGCACCTGGCCGACGTTGGGCGGCGTGACAATGCTGGAGGTGGGGTCCACGACACGACCGGCAAGGATCAGGATAGCGCGCTTCTGGACCTGAAGCTGGGCTTCAAGCGCAGCCACCTGGGCCTGGGCCTGGGCAAGATCGCCGGCCACCCGGTCGGGCTCGCTGCTGGCCGACAGCCCGATGGCGGCGCGCTTGGCGGCGATGTCATAGAGCTGGGTTTGGATGCGCGCGGTTTCCTGGGCGTCGGCCAACTGGATCGACAGGCCGCGGGCCTGGAACCAGGCGTCAGCAGTCTGGGCTGCAATCGAGGCGCGCGCCGCCTCATAGGCAAACCGGACGGCATCTTCTTCGGCATTGGCAGCCCTGATCCCGGCGAACGCCCGGCCGAACGGATCAACCTCCCAGCTGACATTGAAATTGCCCGAATAGCTTTCGGAGATGCCGCTGGTGGAAAAGCCCGGGATGTTGGCCAGCGTGCCGGACAGTTGTTCGGTTTCGGTTTTGCGGCCGCTGAGCACCGCGTTGCCGGTCGGAAGGTACTGAAGGATCGCGCTCATCTTCTGAGCCTTGACCTCGTCCAGGCGAGATTTGGCGGTTCGGACGTCCGGATTGCGGACCAGGGCCTGCTCGACCAGCGTCGTCAGCTCTGGATCTTCGAAGGCTGTCCACCAGGTGTCGAGCGCAATGGCACCGGGCGGTGCAACGGGTGCCTCATAGGCCGTCGGCAATGCCAGATCCGCCTTGCGCGGCGTGACACAGCCGACCAGCGACAACGCGGCCAGCGATACAAAAGCGATTGTGGCAAGGCGCATTCGGTTTTCGTTCACGCGGTTGGTCGAAGGACTAAGAACTTGATTGCCCCGTGGCGCTTGAGGCACCGCAACTTCGCGCAGTCTGTGCGTATCCCCGCAGAGCCTCTGCGGGCGCTTGCGAAACGGCATTTGCCGGAAACTCCGTATCATGTAAAGTGTTTTGTCTGTAATGTTCAGGAGTGGCATGGACCCGGATTTGACCGATGGCGGCGATCCTCAACGGAGCCTTGAACGGCTCTGGGGCCGGCAGGAGCCAGGCCGCCGGGGGCCCAAGCAACGCCTGTCGACCGTCGAGGTCGTCAACGCCGCTATCGCGCTTGCGGACAAGGAAGGTGTGCAGGCCTTGTCCATGCGCAAGGTCGCTGAAGCCGTCGGCGTGTCACCCATGTCGCTCTACACCTATGTGCCATCGAAAGCAGAGTTGCTGGATCTGATGTTCGACCGGGTGCTGGGCGACACCGCCGACCCGGACGACAGTGTGATCGGCTGGCGCGACAAGCTGGCCTTCATGGCGCGCGAGCGCTGGGCCTTGAGCGAGCGTCATCCCTGGTTGCTGGATCTGGCGACGCACCGACCGCCGCTGGGACCCAGCATGATGCGCAAGGCTGTGGCGATGCTGACCGCGGTGGCAGCCATGGGCCTTTCGCCACAGGAAACCGGGCATGCCGTGGACGTTCTGCAGGACTATATCACCGGCGCGCTTCGCTCGGCCCGGGAGGCGCGGGAGGCAGAGCAACTGAGCGGGCTGTCAGACGAGCAATGGTTTTCCATCGTCTGGCCGGTGCTGGAGAAGCATCTGGACCCGCAGCACTTTGAAACCGTCAGCCGTATGAGCGAAGGGCGGCACGAACGGGCGCGTTCCCCCGACGAGCGCACGGCACGGTTTGAATTTGGGTTGGAGTGTGTGCTGGACGGCCTGGAAGCTTTCATCAGCAAGCGGGCAACCTAGCTAAGCCCCCGACGTCGCTCTAGGATCGCGCGACCTTCGATCCCCCTGAGAGCAAGTTGATGCATGGATTCCTTCTGCCGGTTGCCTTTTCGGCGTGGATGGTCGGCACTGCTGCGGCGGCGCAGCCCGTCGTGGACGCGACGCGCGTGCTCCGCGACATCAAGGTCCTGTCCTCCGACGCATTTGAAGGCCGGGCCCCGGCGACCGCGGGCGAGGTCAAAACCGTCGCCTATCTGATCGCGGAAATGAAAGCCGCTGGGCTACAGCCTGCGGGCGATCCGCTGAAGGACGGCGCGCGGGCCTGGACCCAGGACGTGCCGCTGGCCCGTTCACGCACCACCGGGCCGATCGCGGTCAGCGTCACCGCCGGCGGCCAGACCAGCGCCTGGTCGCAGGGCCAGGAAATCGCCATCCGCGCTGCACAGACCGGCGTCAACCGCCTGACGATCAAAGACGCGCCGGTGGTGTTCATCGGCTATGGCGTCAAGGCGCCGGAGCGCAACTGGGACGACTTCAAGGGCATGGATCTCAAGGGCAAGGTGGCCCTGGTGCTGATCAACGATCCCGACTTCGAGACCGGAGCCGGCGATTTCGGCGGCAAGGCCATGACCTACTATGGTCGCTGGACCTACAAGTTCGAGGAAGCCGCGCGGCAGGGGGCCATTGGCTTTCTGGTGATCCACGAGACGGCACCGGCGTCTTACGGTTGGGCGACGGTCAAGAATTCCAACACCAACGAAATCTTCGACGTCATCCGGATGGACCCGTCGAAAGCGCATGCGCCACTCGAAGGCTGGGTGCAGCGTGACGCTGCCGCCAGGCTTGTGACGGCGGCGGGGCTCGATTTTGAAACTCTGAAGAAACAGGCCCGGACGCGGGATTTCAAACCGGTGGAGTTGATCGGCGTCACCTTCTCGACCGACTACGCCATCGACGCGCAGAAAGTGGTTTCGAAGAACGTCGTGGGGGCTATTGCCGGGTCGAAATACCCAAACGAGCGGGTGTTCTACACCGCCCACTGGGACCACCTGGGCGTTGGCTTGCCGGACGCCAAGGGTGACAATATCTACAATGGTGCGCGCGACAACGCCTCCGGCACAGCCCTGTTGCTGGAACTGGCGCGGGCGTCGGTGAAGGCGGCGAAACCTGCGCGGTCGATCATGTTCCTGTCGGTCACCGCCGAGGAAAAGGGGCTGCTGGGGTCGGAATACTATGCCTCGGCACCGCTCTATCCGCTGTCCACCACAGTGGGTGTGCTGAACATGGACGGTGTCGGTCCGAACGGTCTGGCGCTTGATTTCGGAACTTCCGGCGATGCGCCGTTGACCTTGCAGGACGACCTGATCGCGGTGGGCAAGACCTACGGCCGCACGTACAGCCCCGACCCTCGGCCGGAGGCGGGCAGCTTTTTCCGCTCCGACCACTTCTCGTTTGCCAAGGTGGGTGTGCCGGCGATCTCGTTTAAGGGCGGCCGCGACCTGTTCGAGGGCGGCAAGGTGGCTGGCGATGCGAAACAGCGGGCGTACACAGCTGACAAGTATCACCAGCCGGCAGATGAGTTCGATCCGAACTGGGACCCCAAGGGTTTCGTCGCCGACGGGATGCTGCTGTTCGACCTGGGCCAGAAGCTGGCCAACAGCCGCGTCTGGCCGGAGTGGAAGGAGGGTGCAGAGTTCAAGGCGGCGCGGGACAAGACCCGGGCATTGCGGAAGTAGGGAGGCGCGGCGCACCGCAGAGCGTCGTGACAATCGGACCATGGACCCCCGGCACAAGACCGGGGATGGCGAACAAAATTGGATGCGAGGTGATCTGGAACGTCTTGAGAACATCGCAACAAGACGGTATGAGGGAGTCCTGACTCAGGGAGCCCGTCGATGACCCAATCCGGCAGAATCCGCTGCGGCATCGGCGGCTGGACGTTTGAGCCTTGGCGGGGCGTTTTCTATCCCAAGGGTCTGAGGCAAGCCGATGAGCTGGCCTATGCGTCACGC
>JANORH010000025.1:0-2155 GCA_031415215.1 Alphaproteobacteria bacterium
TGTGAGCGGTTCGACCGCTGTTTCTTCTCGGTTCGCATGGGCATCTCGCTGCAGCTTCGGCTGCGCCAGGCCCGGCCTGTCCGTCTGGCGGCGGAAACCGGAGGTGACCCCGCCGAGCGCGATCCCGTGGAACGCGAACCCTCTGACCATCACCTCCGCGCCGAGCCCGTTGAACGCGAGCGCGACCGCGAAACCGAGCGGGCCAGCGTGCCCCTGTTGCTGAACGCCCTCGAGGCGGTGGCAGCCGGTGCCGCGTTGATGCCCGGTCCAGCCCCGGCGGCCCTGCTCACCCTGCGCGAATTGCTGGCGAAACTCTCCTCGGCCCCCTCTTCCACTCCAGCCCCCGCCGCCACACCGCCGCCGAGACCGGCCGGCGACCTCCGAACCCGGCTCGCGGCCAGCACGGCGACTTCAGTTCTGACCGCCCCGCCGCTCCGCCGCGCCACAGGCCCCCCGCGACGTTGATTCCGGTCTGAGCAGGCGTCTGAAGCACCACCGCGAACCCAGCCAACAGGCCGAGGCGCACCCGCGTCTGGGCTCGCGCGGCGTGTTCGCGGATCAACCCCAATTCAGCTCGTCACCACCCAACTCCCGATTTCACCAGTATCAGCCCGCGCGAAGTTCGCGTTAGGCTGTCTATGAGCCCGGGGCCCGAACGGCGCGGGATCATGCCGGCCAACGTGCCGGCCGGGAGGATGCCTGTGACCGATCAGACCGCCGCGCCTGGCTCCGCCAGCGCCAATGCGGCCTACGCCAACTATGCGCTTGGCGTACTTTTCGTCGTGACGCTGTTGAATTTCCTCGACCGCCAGATCATGTCGATCCTGGCCGAGCCGATCAAACAGGACCTCAACCTGACGGATACCCAGGTTGGTCTGATGACGGGTTTTTCCTTCGCGCTGTTCTACACCACGCTGGGGGTACCGATCGCGTTGCTGGCCGATCGATGGCATCGGCCCAGGATCATCGGCCTGTCGCTGGCGATCTGGTCGGGCTTCACGCTCATGTGCGGCATGGCGCTCAACTTCACGCAGCTGTTTGCCGCTCGTGTGGGTGTTGGCGTTGGCGAAGCGGGCTCGGGCCCGGCCGCGCAATCCTTGCTGGCCAACCTGTTTCCGCCGGAGAAACGCGCGGGCGTCCTGGGCGTCTACGGCATGGCCGTGCCGCTTGGCGCCTTCATCGCCTATGCCGGCGGCGGTTGGGTGCTCCAGAACTTCAGTTGGCGCATGGCTTTCCTGATCGCCGGCGCACCGGGGCTGGTATTTGCGGCCGTGGTCTGGCTGACGGTCCGCGAGCCGCGCAAGGTCACACCGCTGTCCCAGGCCTTCAAGCCTTTGGCCGGCCAGCTGACCTTCATGCAGGCGTTCAGGGAGCTCGCCTCGAAGCCGACCTATTGGCAGCTGATCGCCGCCGGGGTCATCCTGCAGTTCGTCGCCTATGGCTTCGCCAGTTTTCAGGTCAGCTACTTTGTGCGCGTACACGGGATTGGCACGCCGGGCGGTGCCTGGGACTTTGCCACCATGGGCCTCATCCTTGGGGTGATGATCGGGGTGTCGGGCATGTTTGGCTCGTTGAGCGGCGGGTGGGTGGCCGACCGGGTACGCAAATGGGGCATTGGCTGGACGCTGGTTGTGCCGGCCATCGTGTTGATGGCCTCAACGCCCCTGTTCGCGCTTGGCCTGCATCAGGAGCAGGCGATCTGGGCCGTGGTGCTGTTTGCGGCCCCGACGCTCGCCGCCACCTTCTATTACGGACCGACATTTGCCGCGCTGCAACTGCTGGCCCGGGACGAGACGCGGGCGGTGGCGGTGTCGGTTTATCTGTTGATCGCGGGCCTCATCGGCATGGGGCTCGGCCCCCTGTTTGTCGGCGTGCTGTCTGATGTCTTCGCAGCCCAGGGCGAGAGCGGCGGCGAAGGGCTGGTACATGCGCTGACCGTGTTGACCTTGTTAAATATCTGGGCCGGACTGCACTTTTTCCTGGCGTCGCGCAGCTTGCAGCGTGACGTGGCGGGAGGCCGGTGAACCTGAGGCCAATTCCTATGGCGTCGCACCCGGGACCCGCGCCGCATCGAAGCGCGCCCACATCGGCCCACAGTCGACGATCTGGCGTTCGTTCATCGACCGGTCGATGGCCATGACGGTCAGGCCCGCCT
>JANORH010000026.1:0-3423 GCA_031415215.1 Alphaproteobacteria bacterium
AGGGTTGGCGGAGATGGATGGGAATCGAACCCACCACACGCCTTTTGGACGTGTCACTGGTTTTGAAGACCAGGGAAGCCACCAGACTCCAGTCACCTCCAGACGAGAGCGACACTAGAGCGGGATGGCGCAGGAAGCCCAGGTGTTTTTCTCGGACGGGGTCAGCGCGCGCTCCCGACCTCACCCATCGCGCCGGCGATGGCGGCCTGCACCCTGTTCGCCCCGATTTGTTGGGCAAGGTGAAAATGCGCTTGTCACAAGTAGCCGTCTATTCAGTCGTATAGTTTGACGGGCTGGCGTGGCGATAATTACGACTGGAGTGACCCCCCTGGAATGACCGCGGAACTTTGTCCCGGTGGTGCAGCTGCCCGGCCCCTGGGCTCAGTCCCATCCACGTTCGGCGATCTCCGCGCGATGCGCGTCCAGCCCGGGGATGGCCGGATCGATCACCCCCGGCTCTTGGCGGAACCGGATCGGCGTGCCGACCACCTCGTTGCCGTCGGCATCGAAGGCCAGCATTCCGCGTGCGGCGACGGCGGGGTCTTCGAAGCCTTCCTTGAGATTGCGCACCGGGGCGAAGCAGACGTCCTTGCCTGCGAACCAGGCCTCCCAGTCGCTGCGGGTGCGGGTGCGGAAGGTGTCGCGGTAGAAGTCTCGCAACGGATACTGGCCGGGGCCGGGTTGAAGCTCGGCGTAGGGCAGCAGGTCCAGTCGCCCGAGGGCCTCAAGCAGGTTACGGGCGAACTTGACCTCAGAGCCGCCCAACGAGATCCACCCCCCATCGGCGCACTCGTAGAGCTGGAACATGGCCGAGCCGCCCCAGGAGCGCTCGTGCTTGGGGGTGTGCGGCTGGCCGGTGGCGAAGATCTTGCCGGTGACGTTGGGGGTCCAGGCCAGCACCGAGTCCAGCATGGCCACGTCCAGATAGTCGCCCTGGCCGGTGGTCTGGCGGCGCAGCAGGGCCATCAGCACGCCGGACAGCGCCGTCAATGAGGCCAGAGCGTCGGCAACCGGCATGTGCGGTGAGGCGGGCTTGCCGTCCTGGCCTTCGTTCAGCGCGACCACGCCCGCCAAGGCCTCGACGGCCAGGTCGTGGGCCGGGCGGTCGCGGTTGGGGCCGTCCTGGCCAAACGCGCTGATGGCGCAATAGACGATGCCCGGATTGACCGCCTTGACCGCGTCGTAGCCGACGCCCAGCCGGTCCACCACGCCGGGCCGAAAGGCCTCGACCATCACATCGGCCTCTCTGGCCAGGGCCCAGAACAGCGCCTTGCCCTCGTCGGATTTCAGGTCGAGCTGGATCGAGCGCTTGCCGCGATGGGTGTTGCGGAACCAGATCGAGGCACCGTTCTTCATGTAGCCGATGTGGCGCGTGGGCTCGCCCTCGCCGACAGGTTCCACCTTGATCACGTCGGCCCCGTGGTCGGCCATCATCAGGGTCAGCATCGGACCGGGCAGGAACAGCGACAGGTCCAGGACCTTGAGGCCTTCGAGTTTCATGGCAGGGCGTCCGTGAGCGCGGCGGTGTGCTCGCCGAGCTTCGGCGCGCGGACACCCGGCGCGCGCTGGCCGTTGATGCGGATCGGGCAGGCCAGCATCTCCAGGCCCTCGGGTCGGTCGGGGTGGGCGATGGTGTCGCGCATGCCGACCTCGCGGACGAAGGGGTTCGCCAGCGCTTCGGCCAGGTTGCGCACCGGCGCGAACGGGACCTGGCCGGCGAAGAAGGCCTGCCATTCATCGGTGGTGCGCGTGGCGAAATGGGCGTCCAGCGCCTCGGTGAGGGCGGTGAGGTTCTGCCGCCGCGACGCGATGTCGGCAAAGCGCGGATCTGCAGCCAGATCGGCACGGCCGCACATGGCGCAAAAGATTTCCCAGAACTTGATGGTCTGGCACATGAACAGGCCCCAGCCGTCTTTGGTGCGGACCAGCTGTGACGGCGCAATGGAAGGGTGGGCCCCGCGCGGCAGGCGACCCACGTCGTGACCTTCGTTCATGGCCCAGACGGCTGGATACGAGGTCTGGTGCAGCGCCACGTCGAACAGCGAGACATCGACCTCGCAGCCCTCGCCCGTGCGGCGCGCGCTGAGCACCGCAGACACGATCCCCAGCGCCCAGACTGCGCCGGTCATGAAGTCGACCATCGACAGGCCGAACCGGGTGGGCGGCGCGTCGGGTTCGCCGGTGAGGGTCATGAAGCCGGCCTCGGCCTGCATCAGATAGTCGTAGCCGGGCCAGGATTCCCGGCTGTTACCGCGTCCGTAGGCCGAGAGGTGGGCGGTTACGATGGCCGGGTTGATCGCCTGCAACGCCTCGAAGGTCAGCTTCAGCTTGGCCGGTTGGTCGCCGCGCAGATTGTCGACCACCGC
Organism: Alphaproteobacteria bacterium; assembly: GCA_031415215.1. GTDB lineage: Bacteria > Pseudomonadota > Alphaproteobacteria > Caulobacterales > Caulobacteraceae > Phenylobacterium. Next base: position 2,367 of record JANORH010000026.1, read on the forward strand.
GTCGGCTGTGCGGACCAGCGCCTCGAATGTCGCGCGGCCTTCCGGGGTCTTGAGCTCCAACGCGATGGACTTCTTGGAGCGGGAGAAGGTCTGGAAGAACTGGCTGTCGCCCTCACCCAGAAAGTAGGGACCGGTGGCGCGGCTGACGTCACCGCCCATGGACGGGGCCTCGATCTTGACCACCTCGGCGCCCAGTTCGGCCAGCAGCTGGGTGCCATATGGCCCCGCGCCATACTGCTCGACCGCCAGGATGCGGACGCCCTCCAAAACCCGTTTCATCACGCCGGATTCCGGGCGACCAATTGTCGGGCGATGATGATCCGCTGCATTTCGTTGGTGCCCTCGCCGATGCACATCAGGGGCGCGTCGCGGTAGAGCCGCTCGATGACGTACTCCTTGGAATAGCCGTAGCCGCCGTGGATGCGCATCGCCTCGGTGGCCACCTCGACGGCGGTCTCGGAGGCGAAATACTTGGCCATGCCGGCTTCCATGTCGATCCGGCCGCCCGCGTCGAACGCGCGCGCCGCGTCCTCGACCAGCAATTCGGCGGCGCGGGTCTTGGCGGCCATGTCGCCCAGCTTGAGCTGGATCGCCTGGTGTTCGGCGATGGGCTTGCCCATGGTCTTTCGGATCTGGGCGTACTTGACGCTTTCCTTCAGCGCGCGTCTGGCGATGCCGACCGAGCGGGCCGCCACATTGATGCGGCCGATCTCCAGCCCGCCGGTGGCCATCACCATGCCCTTGCCTTCTTCGCCACCGATCAGGCTGAGCTCGGCCGAGCAGCGGTAGTCCTCGAAGATGAACTCGCCGGAATCGATGCCCTTGTAGCCCAGCTTTTCCAGTTTTCGGCCGTTGGAGATGCCCGGCAGAGGTGCTCGCGTTTCGGGGTCGATCTTCGGCGTGATCAGCATGCTCATCCCCTTGTGACGGGGCTGGGCATCAAGGTCGGTTTTGACCAGCAGGCAACAGACATGGCCCTGGATGGCGTTCGAGATCCAGGTCTTGGTGCCGGTCACGAGATAGTCGTCGCCGTCCCGACGGGCCACGGTACGGATGG
>JANORH010000027.1:0-6000 GCA_031415215.1 Alphaproteobacteria bacterium
TGCGCAGCGTAGAATGCTTTGGCCGAACCAAAATCCAAAGCTGGTTTCTGAACGAGCAACGCAAGCGCCCTCATCCAGTTGACCGTGCTTGGTAGTGCGTATTGTGGGTCGGGCTTACCTGCTGGTTCGCTGATGGTCCCCTGCTCAGTGATACGCTTGTAGAGCATCCGGCCCCCTCAGAAACGCCCTCACTCAGCGGCCTAACGGTAACCGCGACCTAGATCTCGTACACTACGACACCTGACACAGACACCTAGATTTCAGAACAAGTTCGACATATTGCAACCTACCTGCTCAGCAGACAAGGCATTGATCGACGTCCTCGGTCGCCTTGAAGGTCAGCCGGGCGATCTCCTCGAGCACGCTCAGGTCCACGTCGGCGAGCTTGTTGAGGTACAGGCAGGCCTTGGAGCGCCTGTACTTGCCGAGCTTTCCGAGCAGCGCGTCGAATTCGGGAAAACCGCCGAGATAGAGCACGAGGTTCGCCGAGCGCGGCGAGAAGCCGATGCGGCACATGTCGCCCTCGTGCCCGCTCGCATAGCGGTAGTGATAGGCCCCGAAGCCAATGATCGTCGGCCCCCACATCGTCGCGGGCTCGCCGGTGACGCGCTCCATCATATCGCGCACGACCTTGGCGTCGGCGCGGCGCACCGGTTTCTCGACCGCGGCGATGAATTCATCGACGTCGACCTGCGTCGGCCTGGTCCTGGTCTCGGCCATGGGCATCCCCCAAGAGATTGCCCGCACCTTATCGCGCCGCCGCCTCTGCGTCATCGCCCGCCGCTTTGGAGCGATCCCCTGGCACCAAGGGTAAGGGCATTTATGGTGTCACCAAAATAGGCCGCTTGCATGAAATTTGCGGGTACGGGTCACAAAGGGGGCGTGTTGCGCCTATATGCGACGCTCGGAACCGTATGAGGCTTGTGATCCTGACCCGACTGCGCCCGCGATGGCCGCGTTCATCTGGAACGAAGGCCGCGATCCTGATGGTCGCGACGGCGCTGTTGGCCGGCCCCGCCTGTGCGCCTGCGGGTTCGACCCGTGCGGCGAAAGATACCGTGGGTTTTGCGTCACACAGCTATTCGGACAAGGGCCTGCTGACCATCAGCAACGGTATGGACCCCGCGATGCGCGCGCTGGCGCTGCGTCACGATCCCGGCCAGCGCCGTGCAGATCTGTGGGCGCGGCCGATGGGCTGGAGCAACCTGGATCTGGATAATGTGCCCACGCTAGGGTTTGACGAGCAGGCCGATGCGGTCGCCGCCGCCGAGTTGAACAACCTGCGCCCGTTCACGAAACTGCCGATCCGGCCGATGAAGCCCTTCGTGCTGGCGGCGGGTGCCGAAGATCGCGTGCGGGCCCTGCAGTGCCTGAGCCAGGCGGTCTATTACGAAGCCGCGCGCGAGCCGCAGCTGGGCCAGGAGGCGGTGGCGCAGGTGGTGCTGAACCGTATGCGGCACCCGGCCTATCCGAAGTCCGTCTGCGGCGTGGTCTATCAGGGCTCGGCGCGGACGACGGGTTGCCAGTTCACCTTCACCTGCGACGGTGCCTTGCGCTGGGCACCCGAGGCCGACCTGTGGCGGCGCGCCAAGGCGGTGGCGGATCGGGCCCTGGCCGGTTACGTGAACAAGCAGGTTGGGTCCGCCACGCACTATCACGCGCAGTATGTTGCGCCCTACTGGGCCCCGACCCTGGTGAAGATGACCCAAGTCGGTCAGCACATCTTTTATCGCTGGACCGGCCCCTGGGGCGAGCCCCCGGCCTTTACCGGCCGCTATGCCGGGGGCGAGGCCTATCTGACGCCTGCCGTGCTCGGGGGCGTGGATCAGCGAACCCAGGGCGGGCTGTTCTCGCCTGAACTGCAGGGAATACCGACCGAGCGCACAGTCACCCTGGCTGTCGCGGGCGAGGTGCGCACCTACAGCGTCGTCGATCCCACCCAGCCGCGCGGAGAGCGCACCCGGGTGATGGGCGTCTTGATGTCCACCCGTCGCCAGCCGACGCCGGAAGAGATCAAGCGCATCAACCAGAGCCTGGAGGCGATGGAGCGCGATATGATCCAGAAGCCGGCAGCGACCTCGCCGGTCACATCTTCACCCGCCGCTTAGCTTCAGTCCGAGAACGCGTTGGGGTAGGCCACCATGACGGGTTGCGCGAAGGTGCCCGGTTCGATTTCCAGCGCCATGAAGGCCGGCGATCCCGACCAGGGCGAGCGAACGTTGGCCGCCATCTCGGCGAGGAAGCCAAACTTTGGATAGTAGGCGGGATGGCCCAGCACCAGCACGCCATGGGCCCCGAACTCGCGGGCGCTGGCCAGGCTGGCGCGGACGAGGGCTGAACCGAGGCCCTTGAGCTGCTGTCCCGGCCGGACCGCCATCGGCGCCAGCGCAGCGTAGAGCTGGGCATTGTCGGCCCAGAGGCGACTGTAGAGGATGTGGCCTTGAAGCTCGCCGTCGTCGTCCACCACCAGCTCGAACATCACGTCGCCGTCCTGGCGCAGGCGCGCGATCAGCTGTGCCTCGTCCGGTTTGCCGAATGCCAAGGTGTTGATCTCGGTGATGGCGGCATGGTCGGTTGGGCGCGCGTGGCGGATCATGGCGTTACCAGGCGCCGATCTTCCGGGCCTCTGCGTGGGTGATCGGGTGCCGGGCGGCTTCATGATCCTGTTCGGCGAGGAAGCGGACCGACTCCAGGGCCGCCATGCAGCCCATGCCGGCTGCGGTGACGGCCTGCCGATAGACGTCGTCGGTGACGTCGCCGGCGGCGAAGACACCGGGGATCGCGGTGGCGGACGTTCCAGCCTTGACCTTCAGATAGCCGCTGGCGTCCATTTCCAACTGTCCCTTGAACAGCTCCGACGCCGGCGCATGGCCGATGGCGATGAACACGCCATCTGTGGCAACGGTCTGGATTGCGCCGGTCTTGACGTTCTTCAGGCGCACGCCGGTGACGCCCATGGGGTCGGAATCGCCCAGCACCTCGTCCACCGCGTGGTCCCAGATCACCTCGATCTTCGGGTGGTTCAACAGGCGTTGCTGCAGGATTTTCTCCGCCCGGAACTCGGCCTTGCGGTGCACCACGGTGACCTTGGTGGCAAAGTTGGTGAGGAACAGGGCTTCCTCGACGGCCGTGTTGCCGCCGCCGACCACCACCACCTGTTTGCCGCGATAGAAGAAGCCGTCGCAGGTGGCGCAGGCCGAGACGCCGAAGCCCTGGAACTTCTGTTCGGTGGGCAGGCCCAACCACTTGGCCTGGGCACCGGTGGCGATGATCAGGGTTTCGGCCAGCCAGACCTGACCACTGTCGGTCTCAAGCCGGAACGGGCGTTGCGACAGGTCGGCCTTCAGCACGATGTCGCTGATGATCTCTGTGCCCACGTGGGCCGCCTGGGCCTGCATCTGGTCCATCAGCCAGGGGCCCTGGATGACGTCAGCGAAACCCGGATAGTTTTCCACGTCGGTGGTGATGGTCAGCTGGCCACCAGGCTGGATCCCCTGGATCAGCACGGGGTTCAAAAGGGCTCGGGCCGCATAGACGGCGGCGGTGTAGCCAGCGGGGCCGGAGCCCACGATCAGGCAACGAACGGTACGAGGATCAGACATAGGCGCAATGTAGTGTCGATTCCCGTCGGGCGCGACCGCTTCGGAAAAGTGGTGTATGATCACAGAATGCATGAGCTACTGAAGCGCATCACCATCGAAGAAGGCAAGATGCACGGCAAGCCGTGCATTCGCGGCATGCGCATCCGTGTGCAGGATGTGCTGGAGATGCTGGCCGGTGGTGCGACCAACGCCGAGATCCTCGACGATTTTCCCTGGCTGGAGGCGGATGATATCCGGGCCGCACTGGCCTACGCGGCGGCCAGCATGGCAGGGACCAGCGTTATCGCCGCGTGAGGTTCCTGGTCGACGCCCAGCTTCCGCGCCAGCTTGCGACGTGGCTCTCGGCGGCCGGTTATGATTGCGATCATATGGGCGGCCGCGTTCCTGGGTCCGCGAATGATCAGGCCATCTGGGACCTTGCGTTGTCCCGACAAGCCATCGTGATCACCAAGGACCGCGACTTCGTGGAGTGGGCCAATGCGCGGCGTCCAACGCCGCAGATCATCTGGATCCGGATCGGTAACGCTACCAACGCGGTGTTAACCCGGCGGTTGGAAGCTGTGTGGGGTCGCGTCGCCGCCGATTTGTCAGCTGGCGTCGCCGTGGTGGAAGTCTCCAGCTCATGAACATCAAATCCCCAGAGATCGAAATCGCCGGCCGCAGGATCGGCGCTGACCATCCGCCCTATGTGATCTGTGAACTCAGCGGCAATCACAACGGCAGCCTTGACCGGTGCCTCACCATGGTCGACGCCGCTGCGGCGACCGGCTGCGACGCCATCAAGATCCAGACCTACACCGCCGACACCATCACCATGGACGTCGACCGGCCGGAGTTCCGCATTCACGGCGGCTTGTGGGACGGACGCAGCCTCTATGAACTCTACGAAGAGGCGCATACGCCGTTCGAATGGCATGCGGCGATCTTCGAGCGGGCCAGGAAGGCCGGGGTCACCATTTTCTCCAGCCCGTTTGATGAGACGGCGGTGGACCTGCTGGCCGATCTCGGCGCGCCTGCCTACAAGATTGCCTCCTTCGAGGCCGTGGACCTGCCGCTGATCCGCTATGCGGCGGCCCGGGGCAAGCCGCTGATCATCTCCACCGGCATGGCCAACCTGGCCGAGATCGAGGCGGCGCGGGATACCGCGCTGGCGGCGGGCGCGGCGGGCGTGGTGATGCTGCATTGCGTGTCCAGCTATCCGGCCACCTTTTCGGACGCCAATGTGCGCACGGTGGCCGACATGGCCGCGCGATTCGACTGCCCGATCGGCTTGTCGGATCACACCATGGGCACGGCGGCTTCGGTGGCCGCGGTGGCCATGGGTGCCTCCGTGATCGAGAAGCACTTCACTCTGGCGCGGTCTGATGGCGGTCCAGACGCCGCGTTCAGCCTGGAGCCGGCGGAGTTCAAGGCGCTGGTCGACGACACCAGGGCCGCCTGGAGCGCCCTTGGCCAGGCGCACTACGATGTACTGGGTTCGGAGCGGGGGTCGCTGCTGTTCCGGCGGTCGTTGTATGTGACGGCCGATGTGAAGGCTGGCGAGCCGCTGACCCGCGCCAGTCTCCGCTCGATCCGCCCCGGCAACGGCCTGCCGCCCGCGCACTTCGATGAGGTGCTGGGCCGCAAGGCGGTGCGCGACCTGGCCCGGGGCGAGCCACTGGCATGGGACATGCTGGCCTAGGATCGTCGACCTGACCGCGAGCGTCCCATCGCGCGCGGCTCTTGTTTGTGATCAATGTTCAGTTAGCTTGATCGTAGTCAAGGGCGAGAGCCCTGATCAGTGCGATGCCGCTGAAAGATCATCTCGGGGGGCCATGCCATGTCCGCAAGAATCGTCAATTCGACGGAGCACTTCGACGTTCTCATCGTCGGGGCAGGGATATCCGGGATCGGTGGGGCTTACCATCTGCAGAAGCAGTGTCCGGGCAAGAGCTTTGTCGTGCTGGAGGCTCTGGAGGGTTTCGGCGGCACCTGGCTTGCGCATACCTATCCGGGCATCCGTTCGGACAGCGACCTCTATACCTTTGGGTACCGCTTCAAGCCCTGGGTTGGACCGCCCATCGCCACCGCCCGGGAAATCCTGAACTACATGGGCGAGGTGATCGAAGAGAACGATCTGGGCCAGCACATCCGCTATGGCCACAAGATCACCCGCGCTGTCTGGTCCAGCGCCCAGGCCCTCTGGAACATCGACGCGACCCGGACGGACACCGGGGAAATCCTGCGGTTTACTGCCAACTTCCTCTGGATGTGCCAGGGCTATTACCGACAGGGCGACGGCTACACGCGGGAATGGCCGGGCATGGAACGCTACAAAGGCCAGATCATCCATCCCCAGAGCTGGCCGGAGGACCTGGATCTGAACGGCAAAAAGGTCGTGATGATCGGGTCAGGTGCC
>JANORH010000028.1:0-13100 GCA_031415215.1 Alphaproteobacteria bacterium
AAAGATCAGGTCGGATTTTACGTCATAGGTGACAGCGTCCCAGGGGGTCGCGCCGCCGCCGCCCTGTTTCCAGGCCCCGTCATTCCAGGTCTTGTAGGCAACGTCTTTCATCACCTTGTCCGAGGCTGCGCCATCAGGCGCGCCTGTCGGGTTGGGCGTCATATGGAAGCGCCAGTCCAGCTTGCCGGTCTCGGCGTCATAGGCCGAGAGATAGCCGCGTACGGGATATTCCGCGCCGCCATTGCCGATCAGGATCTTGCCTTTCACGGCACGGGGTGCGGCGGTGATGGTGTAGGGCTGTTTCGGGTCTGTTGTCTGGACCGACCAGACGACCTTGCCGGTCCTAGCGTCGAGTGCGATCAGGCGACCGTCCAGCGCGCCGACATAGACGCGGCCCTTCCACAGCGCGACGCCGCGGTTGACCACGTCGCAACAAGCGTCGAAGCCTTTCTCGCCGGGTACTTGCGGGTCGTAGGCCCAGAGTTGTTTGCCGGTGTTCGCGTCGAACGCGAACACCTTGGACCAGGTCGTGGTGGTGTAGAGCACGCCGTCCGCGACCAGCGGCGTAGCCTCCTGGCCCCGGTCGGTGTCGAAGTCCGCACTCCAGGCCACGCCAAGGCGGGTGACTGTGTCCTTGTTGACCTGGTCCAGCGGACTGAACCGCTGTTCGTCGTAGGTACGGCCATAGGTCAACCACTCGCCGGCGGCGGCGGCCTCGATGCGCCTGGCGTCTACGCCGGGTTTGCCGCACGAGGCGACGCCCAGAGCGATGCAAAGCACCGCCGCCCACTGCAGCAGTCGAACCATGTGACGCTTCCCCAATAACCTTTCGCGCACTGTTGCAGAGGATTGGCGGAGGTACGAGCCCTCAGCGGAACCCCGCGCAAAAAAGTGCCGTTACGGGACGGTGATGCCGGTCGCGGCGACGGCCCCCCGCTTATGCGGGGAGAAATTGCATCTACTCTGCGGCCGCCTCCGACGCCCCTGAGGAACGGAGCGTGCGGCAGCGGGCGATGAAGGCATCATCAAGCGCGATCCCGTCGCCGCGCAGACCGCGAACGATGGCAGGAATCATGCGGCCAAACAGCTTGATCACGCGCGTTTCCTCAGTAGCCAACGGTCAGTTGAAGATAGCCCGCGGTCAGGTTCCGGACGCGGCCGAAGTAGCTTCTGGAAGGGCCAAAGAAGATGTCGCCGCCAGCGCTGATGCGGACCCCGTCAGTGAGCGCATAGGTCAGTTTTGGGCGGATCGCGGCGTCGCCGGTCTCGAAATAGGCGATTGAGGACAGCTCAAAATCGAGCGTGTCCTGAAGCCATTTCCGCGCAACGCGGAAGGTCGCGCCGTTCTGGGTGCGGTCCAGTTGGTTGCTTACAGCGGCGCTCTGTATAGCGACTGCGCGTTGGATCGGGTTGGGGAGCCCTCGCGGATCGCTGTAGTCGAGAATTCGGCGAAAGCTGTACTGAAGGTTGAAATTCCAGCCGCTGGCCAGCGTGGTGTCGATGCCCGCGACCGCCCAGACGCTGCTGTTCTTGCGGTAGATATTGTCCGGACCCCGAACATTTGTGTACGCGACCTCCGCCCGATAACCGAACGGTCCGGCCACGCCGGCGAAATCGGCGCCAAGGACTTCAAGTCGAGGGAAAGACTCCTGGACCTCGACCAACGCGCCGGGCGGATTGAAGCCCGTCGCCACGAAATCCCGGGTGCGATCAACACCCCGAAACCATGAGAGCGACCAGTCGAGACGGCCGCCGCTGTGATCAAGTTTCAGGGCGAACTGACTTTCGCTGTCGACGTGTTCGCGCGTTGCCAGAACGACACCGGGACGGTTCCGATCAAGCGGGAAGCGGCTGGGGCGAAACTCCGGCAGCCAATAGGCGTCAAGTGTGAAAGCGCCGAGGCCGAGACGCGTTTGCACCATCGCGTTACCGCGGCGTTGTTCATCGTCATTTGCGACCAGCAGGGTGTAGTCGCGTGAGCTGATATTGTCGGTGGGGTTAAGGCGATCAGCGCGACCCCAGACGACGATCTGACGACCCGCCTTTATCTCCAGATTTCCCAAGGTAAGGCGCACCCAGGCCTCAACCAGATCACCGTCGGCACCGCCGACGCTGTCGGTGTGGACAAAGCCCTCGGCAAAGGTGTCGAGCGCGCCGACGCGGGGCGCGACACGTGTACGCAGCGCGAAAACCGAGGTGGTCGCCACTCTGTTGAGGTCGCGATCATGGCTCCATACGCCGGCGCGAAGCGACGTCTGCAAGCCCAGCCTTGCGGGATAGTCCGGGGCGGCGTCAGACAGTTCGACCACAGGCCCGGCAGGAGGCTCGAGCGCCGTGTCCTGCGCCAGCGCCTGGGTCGACATGCCCACAGCCCCAAACGCCGCCGCGACCAGAAGCTCCCTTACCTGCATCGCGCGGTCAGGACGGGCGTTCAAGAGCGCGCGGCTGAAACTGATTTGCCTCGAACGCGACATCCGTCTTGAAGGTCGAGTATTCGATCAGGGTGGAATGGCCCGTCCCGAGGTTTCTCATCAACTGCCGCATCGGCTGGTAACGCTTGGCCTTCGGATCTACGAGGCGGATGTCGATGGCGGAGTAGACCTTCATCAGATTGCCGGCCGGGCCGTAGAATTCGGTCTTGATCGGCACAGAGTCCGAAACCCGCAACCAGTTTACGCGGCGGCTGTATCCGGTGTTACCGGCAACGGCGGCGCTACGCGGCAGGGACTCGATGACGCGTGCCGAAGCCCCGTCAATGGTTTCGTTGCGGACAAACCTGTGGGTCCATTCGTCAACCGGGTGACCCAGGACATCGCCATAGGAGAAGTCGGTACCGACAAAGGCATCCTTCCTGTTCGAGGCCGTGAGACGCCGGACCTTTTTCAGCGCGGGCAGATAGACCCAGATGTCGTCCTCACCCGCATTTTCAATGGTCAGGACGGCGGTGCCACTGATGTCCGGGGGGGCCGAAAACCGGACAATGCGGCGGTTGTTGACGCCGTCGGCCTTGAGTTCGGAAACACTGGTCGTCTGACGAACCCGCGCCTGACCGGCCTGGTTGGTCAGGATGAAGCGACCAACGGCCTGTGAGCGGAGCGGCTTGGTCGCCTTGAGGCTTTCGGTCATCAAGGCAGTCGCGTCTATCGCTTGCGCCCGGGTCGGGTCGGGTGTCGACAGGGCGATGGTGCCGACCACGACCATCAGCGCGACTGCGGCGGGACTGGGCTGCAAGCCGCGCACGCGCGCAGTTGCGTCAAACTCCGCAAAGACCACCTTGGGCCTTACCGTCAAGAGCAGCGCCGCGAACAAGGTCAGGGTACTGAACGCGGCCACGAACATCGACACCATGGTCAGGAGACCGAGCCAGAGATGGACGTTGAAGCCCAGCGAGGTCAGGAGGACCGCGTACCCACCGCCGACCGCTGTCGCGACGAACAGTACCGCCTTGCCCGCACTGGCATAGGTGGCGCGCACGGCGCTGGTCTCATCGGGTTGCTTTCGCAGCTCCTCTCGCAATCGCCACGTGAAGTAGATCGCGTAGTCGGCACCGATCCCGATGGCCAGCGCTGCCATGGTCGACGTCGCAATCTGGAGCGGGATACCGGCGAAACCCATGACGCCGAAAACGGCGGTTATGGTGGCCACCAGCGGAATGAGGATCAGCCCACCAAGGCGCGCTGACCGGAACAGCAACGCCGAAATAACAAAGACCGCGATCAGGATCTGGGCAATGTTCTTGAACTTGCCGCTGACCATGACCTCATTCATCGCCGTCGGCGTGGTCACACTGCCACCGAGGCGCACCGTAACATTATCCGGGAAATTGGCCTGAATAACCGGCAGGATATCGCGGTTGATATCTGACACGAAAACCGAACTGTCGGTCTTCACGAACGCCTGGATGATGGCGTTGCGATAGGGATAGTCGACGAGGGCGTCGAAGTCGCCGGGTTCGCCCGACAGCGAGTACAGCAACAGATATTGCGACACGAGATCAGCACTGTCGGGCAAGGTGCCGGCTCCGACCCCGTCGCCATTCATGCCCCGGTTTATCTGCTTCAGAAAGTCGATGATCGAGAGCGTGTGGCCGATCTCCGGCCTGGTGTTGAGGAAGGCCTGGGTCTTCTCCATCGCCCGAAGCACCGCGGGGTCCTTGATGGCGTCGTCCGTCTTGCCTTCAACCAGAACATAAAAAGTGTTGGTGCCCGCCATCGCACTGTTGAGGAAGCGGTCATCCCGCCGTTCGACGAGGTCTGCGCCGAAGAAGCTGCGCAGAGAGTTGTTGACGCGGACCTGTGACGCTCCGACCGCCAGAACGACGAAAAGCCCGATGCTGAAGAGGAAGACACGCTTGCGAGCAGCAGGGGTCTCAACGAGGGCGGCCAGCAACGCGGCAACGCGATCCCAGATGGTTTCCGCCTTTTCGGCTTGCGCCTCACGGGCGCGAGGCGCCGGCAACATGGCGCGCAACGCCGGAGTGAACGTCAGTTCGACGGCGACAATGCTGAGGATCCCGAGGCCGCAGAAAATACCGAAGGTCCGTACAGCCTGGATATCAAACCAGACCAGCGACATGAAACTGAGGGCCGCGATGGTGCACGCGGCGAGCATGACGGGACCGACCTTGATCATGGCGGCGGCAACGGCCCGCCGGTTCGCGTCCTTTGGATCCAGCGACGGGTCCTGCCGCAAACGGTCGTACTCCTCGTAGTAGCGCTTGAGCATCTGGACGGCGTGGCCAGCGGCGACCGCAAGGATCAGGATGGGCGTAACGTTGTTGAAGGGGTCCAGGTGAACGCCGGCGAGGGTCATGATGCCAAGCGACCAGACCAAGGCGAAGATTGCGGTGACCAGCGGCAGGATCAAGCCTTGCAGCGTGCGAAAGGCTTCCAGGTGAATGAGGCCAATGAGGACGACGGCAATCGGCAACAGCCATCCCATGCGCTTGGAAAAGGTCTCGAGCTTACCCAGGAACACCGGCTGGCCGGCGACCGCGACACTGACGCTGCTATCGCGGATCGGGGCGATGGCGGCTTCAACCTTGGCCATGACATCGCCGAACCCCTTCGGGTCCTTTTTAAATTCTACATAGATCGCCGCGGTGCGCCCATCCTTGCTGACCAGAACGTCCTTGTAGGCGGGATTGGCGGCAAGTCGGGCCTTGATCGCCTGCGCCGCCGCGAGGTCGGTCGGCACGCTTTCGAGCAGCCTCGAAACGACGAGCCCTTCGGCGTTTCCGGCAATGTCCTTGGCGCGCGGCGCAGCCAGGCTCTGGATGTTGCCAAGGGTGACGCCGGGCGTCGCGGCCAGCGCTGCCGTGGCCTTCAGCACTTTTCCGAGCACCTCCGGCGTAAAGACATCACCTGACCTGGGCGTGATGCCGATCACTACGGTGAAGCGGTTGCCGAAGAGGGTCTGAACCCGCTCCGTGACCTGCACGAAGGGGTGGTTCTTGGGCAACAACTCATCGGCGTCGACGATGACCGAGAGGTTGCGCAGTTGAAGTCCCAGCAGGGCGGTGATGATCAGTGAAAGGACCAATACGACGGCCCGGTAGCGGACGATGAAGTCTGCGTATCTCTGCATGCCTTGCCTCCTGTGCCAGGCCGGCAGGCGCTGGTGTTTTCATGCCGATGCTTCGCCATCGCCAAGTCACGTCGGCTGACCGAGCCTCGGCGTTCCAGCCGGCGTGGGCGGCACGCGCCAGAGCCCAATGTCGGCGTTCACGCGCGTCACAAGCTAACGCCACTACGCAGGAATTCGCGTCCTTGAGCAGAACTCAAATGCAATAAGTCATCAGTTTCATTCAATGATGCATATTGTTCAATTTGGAGGGCGTATAAGGATAAAGTATCTCGATTTCGCTCTCGAATCGCTAAATTGAATTCTAATGATGCATTTGCATTATCAGTTTGTATTGTTTAGAAATTTCTCGGGCACAATTTTTTTGTCATTTAACAGTAATAAGCTTTATCCAGGTCCAGAGTGACAGCGAACGAGAGCTACCTATTTGAGTTCAGTAGCTTTATTGCTGAGTTGGCGGATTGCACCGATAGGGTGGTGCCCACCGAGTTCAGACGGCAAGCGGCGGCGGTGTTGGGCAAGCATATCGACTTCGCTGCCGCGATCTGGGGTAGCGCAGCCATAGGCGACGGTCTGGCGTTTCACGAAGTGTCGATATTCGGATTGCCCGAAAGCGCCATCGCGGAGGCACAGGTCGGGGCATCCGCTGACCCACGATTGCTGGCCGTACTGGGCTCGCCAGGGGTGAGTTTTAGTTACAGCGTCGGCGATGACGATCCAGAGGTTATGCGGACCCAGATGGCGCGCCATGGCTTGAGACACATTATGTCGACGGCATTCTTCGACGCCCAGCTTGGTATGGCCAGCGGCATCGTCCTGATGGGTGCCGATACGGCACCAGCGTTCAGCGAGCTGGAGCGACAGTTCATGGAGGCCGCGTTTCCGCACTTGCTGCGATGCTGGTCAGAGAACCAGATCAAATCCCTGAGCCGCGATACGTCCGCTGCTGCAAAAACGCCGCGCCATTCTGCGGCCAGCCGCCACGGTATTGTAGTCGCGGCTGAGGAGGGGTTCCTGGCGCTGTTCCGGCGAGAGTGGCCGGGGTGGAATGGCCCGTTGCTCCCGGACAAGGTTCGAGAAGTGCTGCTGGCCCCGGAAGCCGGGCGGCATGTTGGTGAGCAGGTCGTCCTGAGCGTGCGCCATGGCCATGACGTCAGCTTGTTGCTGATCCGCGCGCGGGCGTTGGCGGACGACTTGCGTCCACGCGAAAGGCTAGTCGCGGAATTGTGCGCCAGCGGCTTGAGCTATCGCGAGATTGCCGAGACGCTTGGAATCGCTCTGGCCACGGCGCGCAATCACATCGCAGCGGTGCACCGTCGACTGGGCGTGAGCCGCAACAGTGAAATTTCGGCCTTGCTTGCCGAAGCCAATGACGCGACCTCCGTGAGCGTGCCCTCGGTCCGCTAAACAGCACTGTTGCGGAGGTTTGGCTGGGACACGGCGCTGAGTGGCATCGGGCGACACAAATGTGATGTCGGAGATCGGCGAAGCGCGCCGATGTGGAGGCCAGGTTTGTCGCCGTCGGGCGGGGTCTCACGGACCGTCCCGTCTAGGTCGCCCCCACGTTTCGATCCGTCTCGGGCGTTCGTCGGATTCGACCGATCAGCGCCCGATATACGTACGACAAGGAGCTAACCCGCTATCTCCCGCCGCGTCCCTGAATTGCGCACCGACGCCGAGGCGTTTCTGGATCAGGACCTCTCCGATCTGGATTTCGACCAGTTCAAACCCGCCCGGTTTGAATTTGAGCCGAAAGGCGCGGGTGAACATGCGCCTGCCGCAACCCCTATTGGAGGCGGTCAAGCGTCGCGCGGCTGCGCGGGGTATGCCCTATCAGCGGTATATCAGGGAAACGTTGGAAGCGGCTGTCGGCCGGCGGGGATGAAAATCGAGGTCCAAACAATTATCGTCGGGCTGCCTGCCGTGATCTCCATCGTACTGCTTGGCGTGGCGAGCGTCTGGGCAGCCTATCAACCCCGCATGGCCGCCCCTTCAGGGTTTGGCCCAGAGTAGACCAGAGTAGACCAGAGTGGAACTGTGTAGGTGCGGGTGGAAAGGGTGGAGGCTTTTGTAACTGTCTGCCACCTCCTCCGCAGCCTCGGAATCCTGCCCCTCCCCGATCAAGAATCTCCACAGCGGGGCCGACTCGCACGCGCGTTCCAGCCCAACGAAAAGGGGCCGCCCGAGGGCGACCCCTTCATCTCGTTCCGGCCTGAACCCCTATTCAGCCGCGGGCTTCGGCGCGTAGCCGAGGACAGCCTTGGTTTCCAGGAATTCGTGGAAGCCGAAGTCGCCCCATTCGCGACCGTTGCCGCTCATCTTGTAGCCGCCGAAGGGGGCCATCATGTCGCCGCCGCCGCCGTTGATCGACACCTGACCGGCGCGCAGCTTGGACGCCACCTTGCGGGCGGCGTCGAGGTCGGCACCCTGGACGTAAGCGGCCAGGCCGTACTCGGTGTCGTTGCCGACCGCGATGGCCTCATCGACCGTGTCGTAACCCAGGATCGAGAGCACCGGGCCGAAGATCTCTTCCTTGGCAACAGTCATGGTGTTGGTGACATTGGCGAAGACGGTGGGCTGGACGTAGTAGCCCTTGTCCAGGCCTTCCGGACGACCCACGCCGCCGATCACCAAGGTCGCGCCCTCGTCGATGCCAGCCTGGATCAGTTTCTGGATCTTGTCGAACTGCACGCGGGAAACCACCGGGCCCAGCTGGCTGTTGCCGTTGGGATCACCGACGGTGATGGTTTCCGCCGTCGCCTTGGCCACAGCGATCGCTTCGGCCATCCGCTTTGCGGGCACTAGCATACGGGTCGGCGCATTACAGGACTGGCCCGAGTTGGTCATCATGGTGGCGACGCCACGGCCCACGCCCTTGGCGAACGCGTCGTCGTCGAGGACGATGTTGGGGCTCTTGCCGCCCAGTTCCTGGGCCACGCGCTTGACGGTGGGAGCGGCGTTCTTGGCCACCTCGATGCCGGCGCGGGTTGAGCCAGTGAACGAGACCATGTCAACGTCCGGGTGACTGGACATGGGCACACCCACGCCAACGCCGTCGCCGTGGATCATGTTGAACACGCCGGGGGGAACGCCCGCCGCATGCATGATCTCGGCGAAGATCTGGCCCGAGAACGGGGCCACTTCCGAGGGCTTCAGGATCATGGTGCAGCCGGTCGCAATGGCCGGAGCCACCTTGCAGACGATCTGGTTCAGCGGCCAGTTCCACGGGGTGATGAAGCTGCAGACGCCGATCGGCTCCTTGACGATCAGGGTTGGGCCGCGGTCTTCCTCGAACTTGAAGGTCTTGAGGATCTCAACGGCCGTGGCCAGGTGGCCCATACCGATCGGAACCTGGGCCCGCTGGGCCAGCGACGCCGGGGCGCCCATTTCCTCGGTCACGGCCAGGGCCAGATCGCCGAAACGCTTCTGGTACTCGGCGAGAATACGGCCCAGCACTTCCAGACGCTCTTCGCGGCTGGTCTGGCTCCAGGTGGTGAACGCTTTACGGGCGGCCTTGACGGCCTTGTCGACGTCGGCGGCGGAGCCCACGGCGATCTTGCCGCAGACCTCTTCGGTGGCCGGGTTTTCGACGTCCAGCGTCTTCAGCTCGACCGGCTCGACCCACTTACCGTCGATGTAGAACTTAAGGTACTCGCGCATGACGTCCTCCGGGGCTTTGTTCGTTTGTGGCGGATGGAGCCTTCAGCCCCGACCTTCAAACATCCGTTTTACAATGATCAGAGATCAGGTTGGAAGCCCTGATGCAGGGTTCAGGTGGGTATCTTGCCTGCAGCCCACAACAGACGCACGACAGCAGCCTTGCCCGGAAGGAGCTGCATCGCTAAAGCCGGACGACGAACTAAGGTCCCACGGAGCTCCCATGAGCGGTGTTTACATGATCGGTGCCTTCCTGGCCGTGATGCTCGCGCTGAACTGGTTCGACTTCGGTCGCCTCGACTGATCCAGCGCATCTGATGGCCAGCCGGGGCGCAGCACTGGTGACGGGCGGCGCACGGCGGATCGGTCGGGTGCTGGCGGCGACTGCGGCAGAGGCCGGGTTCGACGTCGCTATCCACGTCCGCAGCATGGACGACGAGGCCGAGGCCGCCGCCGGTGAGGTGCGCGCCCACGGTCGAAAAGCCACGATCCTGACCTGTGACCTGCGCAAGGAAAGCGCCAGTGTCGCGTTGATCGGCGAGGCCGAGGCCGAGCTTGGGGCTATTACCCTACTGGTCAATTCCGCCAGCGTGTTCGAGAGCGACGCCTTCTCCGACATGAACCGCGCCTCGTGGGACCTGCATATGGAGACCAACCTTCGCGCGCCACTGGTGCTGGCACAGGTGTTTGCGCGGCGACTGCCGCCGGACCGGGAGGGCCTGATCGTCAACCTGCTGGACCAGCGGGTGCTGCGCCCGGCGCCGGAGTTCTTTTCCTATTCGCTCAGCAAATCGGCGCTCTGGGACGCTACCCGGATGTTGGCCCAGGCGCTGGCGCCCAGGATTCGGGTGAACGCCATCGGGCCCGGCCCCGTGCTGGCCTCGATCCATCAGGACGCCGCCGCCTTTGAGGCCGAGGCGCATGCGACGTTGTTGGGCCGTCCGGCGTCACCGGCCCAGATCGGAGCGGCGCTACGCTATCTGATCAACGCCACAGCGGTGACCGGCCAGATGATCGCCGTGGATTCCGGCCAGCACCTGTCATGAGCGGAACCCGGCTGATCAGCTCGAAAATCTTTGTCACCGGCGTCAAGGTTCAGGCCCCTATCGGGGTCTACAAGCACGAGATCGGGCGGCTGCAGCCGCTGATCATCGATGTGGAACTGGATGTGCCAACCGATGCATCCGACCGGTTGAGCGACACGTTCAACTATGAGGCCATCCTGGAGGCCGCCCAGGATGTCGCCGCCGCCGGCCACCTGGCGCTGGTGGAAACCTTCGCCCACCATCTGGCGGATCGGTGTCTGGCTGACCCCCGGGTCACCCGCGCGCGGGTGCGGGTGGAAAAGCCGCTGGCCCTGGTCCCGGACGCAGTGGGGGCAGGCGTCGAGATCATCGTCGGACGCTGAGATTGCGCCAGACGTAACATGACCCCATTTTAATTGGCGCAGCAGCCGTATCCGGAACATTATCCGGTCCAAGGGCTGACCCGGGGATACGCCAGTGACCGACATCTACTCGACCGACACCCGCGCCGAAGACAAGACCATGCCAGCGGTTTGCTACGGGCTATACCTGTTCGCCTTCGCCACCGGAATCACCGCGGTCATCGGCGTAATTGTCGCCTATGCGCAGCGAGGCTCCGCAGGCCCGGTCATGCAGACGCACTACACTTTCCTGATCCGGACGTTCTGGATCGGCATTGTACTGATGTTGATCGCTGGTGCCATCGGCGGGGTCATCTTTGGCATCGGTGCCATCCTGAGCGTGGTCCTGATCGGTTTCCCGATCATGGCCCTGGCGGGATTGATCTGGGCAGTGCCCGCCATCTGGTTCGCGGTGCGCTGCATCATGGGCCTGGTGGCCCTGAGCCGTGGCGACGCCTACCCCCGGCCCTACGCGGTACTGGCGTAGGCTAAGGTCGCTCGATGCCCTTGACGACGGTGAGCTTGATGGGCTCGCCCTGCCAGTCCTGGGACGCCCAGACCACGCCGAGAGCGCCGCTGGCCGGAAAGGCCGTGCAGTAGCGGAACGGTGCCGGGAAGGGGCGGGACTGCCGCAGGCAGACCTTCTGATCCTGCAGCGACCACTTGCCCGCCGACCATTTGCCGCGTCGACCCACGGCTTCCCAAGTTCCATCGGCGCGAAACCACAGTCGCTGATATTTGCCATCGGCATAGAGTGCCTTGACCGTATTGCCGAACGCGACGGTGACCCCTGGCCGTTGGGCCGACGCCTGCAGCGGCAATGCAACAAAGAATGTAGTGGCCAGTACGGCGATGACAAAACGCATGGATCAGGAACGGCTCGATGGGCGATGAGAGATATGTGCCATCTGGCCGACGAGATGTGAACCGAAGCTGAAAACTGCGATCCCTCGTCAGCGATTGGTGTCGACCCGGGTCGCGCTGACGTTGGTCCGGCCCACGCCGTTTACCTCATAAAGCACTTCAAAGGGTGTTTTGCCCGAGACGTTCAAGGCCGCCAACGCCTTGTGGTCGGTGGCAATCTCGGCGACTTGCATGACGCCAATGTCCCGGTTGCCGGCCAGCACGACGACGTGAGCCCCGCCGGGACCCTCGAACGCGGCCAGATAACCGTAATCGCGATTGGGCCGATCACCGGACACCACTCCAGCGCCGGACACGAAGCTCTTGCCGCTCTTGCGCTCGACCAGTTCGTCATAGGTAGAGCCGATAGCGTAGCGGGACCGCTCGAACACCGGGTCCTGCAGCACCCGAAGCGCAGAAAGGTAGCCGATGTAGACGATGTCGTTAGTCTTCAGCATATCCGGGGTCAGGTGCGAGGCGGTGATGACCCGCACCCGGTCACGGCCGCCCGCCGCGTGTCGGACCAAGGGCATGATCTCACGCAGGGCCAAGGTCGCGCCGACCGGCGTATAGTAGGTGTCGAGGTCAACGTAGCGACCCTGGTATTGAGGATTGTCCATCAGCCAGGCATCCAGATCCGCCGGCGAGTTGATCTCGAACGCCCGGACCATGCGTCGGGGCTCAGGGCCGTGGTCGGTGTCGCCAAAGATGTAGTAGTCACCCACCACCAGCAGCACAGGCCGGTCGCGACCAATCGCCGCCCAGATCGGTGTCGCCGCAAGCCTGGCAAGCCCGCGCTCGGGCGCCGTCATCCGGGAAACCGCCCACCAGCCGCCCAGATTGGCGGCGATCAACACGACGACGATAGCGAGGGTCGGCCAGAGCCAACGATTGCGCGTAGGCGGCAGTATCCTGCTCCCGACCGTCGTGGTTTCGACCACGTCCAGTCGGTACTCGCCCAGCGGAATCACCAGCCTGTGGGCCTGATCTGCACCTTGACCTCCATAGAAATCGTCGAGTTTGCGGCGAAGGCGATGCACATAAACCCGCACGGAGGCGTCGCCGGACAGGGTCAAGTCTCGCCCGAAGACATCCTGCGCCACATCGGTCTCGCGCAGGCCATGACCCGTTCGGTCGGCGTCCGCCAGGTAATCGAACAGCCGCGACAAGCCGTGGGACCGCCCCAGGATACCGCTCTCACGGACCCGCGTGACCTGCGCCTGAAGTGCTTCCTGTAGCTTGGCGTTCATACCCGACATTCGACCTCGCGGAGGTCCTGTAACCCTCTGTAACAGTCAGGGGAACCGCGTTGTCGCAAGATGAGATCGAGTCTCACGCGGGTCACAAAGAAAACCCCGAAGCTCGGTTGAGCTTCGGGGCCTGTATCGCTCGACCGTTCAGGGTCGCGTTTTTGTTCATTGCCTGGGCGGTGGCAGCACCCCCAGCCATGTAGGCAACGGCATTGGAAACAAAGGCCATGGCTTCCGCCCCAGCCAGGTTATTGGCGGCCGCAGCCAACACGGTAAGTGCA
>JANORH010000029.1:0-1813 GCA_031415215.1 Alphaproteobacteria bacterium
GGCCCGAAGATGGATCGGGATCAGTGCTGACAAACGACCATTCGTTGGTTGCGCCTGGCGGGGCCCGGCCGCCCGGCCTTCAAGAGTCCGGCGGGACCGGGGGCACGGACTCCTGGCGTTCCAGCGCGGTCAATTTCTTCAGAAAGATCAGGTCCCGCGGCTTGAGCGTGTGCTTGGGGTCGGCCTTTTTCGCGCGCAGATTCTTCAGCCGGGTTTGGTCGGACTTGGTCATCGGTCGAGGGCACGGTAGCCGTTTTGGCGCGCGGGCGCAATCTCCAGGCCACGACAGACCGGGATCAGTGCTAACCCTAACAGGCCGTTGAAAAAGGGGTCATTTTTACGGTGGGGCAGGTTCTGTTATCATTTTGGGGGCGCGCGCGACCGGGGGCGCGGGGCTTGGGCGGGGTGTCCGGCGGCTTTTACGCCGCGGCCGGACCCACCGCAGGCACCGGCGTCCCGCTGGCGCGGTCGCCCCAGGGTCGTTCACCCCGAGGCGTTCAGCAGCTTGGCCATGCGCACCAGATTATAGCTGCTCAGGATCAACAGCGCGCTCAGGCCCACCCGGTCCACCCCGCGCTTGCGCGTACGCCGCAGGCCGCCCACTTCCTTGCACCAGCCAAAGATCTCTTCGACCCGTTTGCGCAGCTTCTGACTGGTTTGATAACCCAGGGTCCGCGTGGTGCGCCCGTCCAGGCCCTGGACTTGCCGGTTCTTGATCGGCGCGATATGCGGCGCGATGGCGTGTTCGCGGCAGAAGTCCACCATCTCGGCATTATGATACCCCTTGTCGGCCCCGACGCTGTGGGGCGGGCGGTCGGCCTGGTCGATCTGCCGGGCCAACAACGCGGTCGCGGCGGTCGTTTCGGTCACGCCCACCGCCGTGGTCACTTGCGCCTGCACGCACAGGCCGTGCCGGTTTTCCATCAGCGCGTGCAGGCTAAAGCACAGCTTGGCTTCCTTGCCCGGGCCTTTGCGCAGCAGGCGGGCTTCGGGATCGGTGGTGCTTTCGTGCGTGGCGTTGCTGCGGCGTTCGCCGTGGAAATCGACGCTGGGGTTGCCGGGGTCGCCGTCGGTCGGCGGCGGGGTGCCGGTCTTGGGCCGGAAACTTTTCAGGCTGGCCCAGGCGTCGACCAAAGTGCCATCGACGGTGAAGTGCGCGTCGCTCACCCAGTGGTGCTCGTGGGCCAGCCCCACGATGCGGGCAAAGAAGAGTTCGGCGGTCTGATGTTGGAGGAGACGCTGCTGGTTCTGGCTGAAGGTCGAGGCGTCCCACACGGGGTCGAGCAGGTTGAGGTCGAGGAACCAGCGGAAGAGGAGATTATAGTCCAGGGCTTCCATGAGCAGCGCCTCGGAGCGGACGGTGAAGAGAGCCTGGAGCACCTTGGCCTTGAGCAGGCGTTCGGGCGGGATGGAAGGCCGGCCCAGCTGGGCATACATCTCGTCAAAGAGCGGCGACAGATCGCGCAGAACTTGATCGACCAGGCGCTTGATGGTGCGCAAGGGATGGTCCAGGGGCACCCGGCTTTCGGGCGAGAGGAGACAAAGCATGTCGGCTTGGGGATCGAGTTTTCCGCGCATGGAGATCGGATCGTTCCCGCCCCGCTTCTGTTCAAAGTTTTTCCGACTTTTTCAAGGAACTGCTAGAGACGTGGCGGGACGAAGGCATAGCACGTCCACGTGTTCGGCCCGCAAGCGCGCTACCCGCGCGTTGCACACCCGCACTACACGCTGCCCGATGGCGAACCACCGCTGCTCGATGCCATGACGCGCTCGCTGGGGATCGAGCGTTTCGCCATCGTGCAGCCGAGCTACT
>JANORH010000030.1:0-31956 GCA_031415215.1 Alphaproteobacteria bacterium
ATTCGGTGGTCAAGGGCGAGATCAGGTCCTCCGGCATCGTCGAGCCTGCAGACGGCAAGATCCCGTATCGCGACCGGATGGCCAGCACGGTGGTCCAGCGCCGGATCGGCCAGGAATATGCCAGCGGCAGGGGCGACTATATCGGCCCCGAAGATGTGCCCCTGAGAGAACGGTGCCTGATCGGTTTCGGCAATACGGGCGGGCCCGGCATGCTGGGGTCGCTCTACAACAACACCTACCAGTTCCTGCAGACCGAGCGTCATATGGTGATGCTGATCGAGATGGTTCACGACGCGCGGATCATTCCGATCTTCGACACGGCCAAGGCGGCGCGCGCCGCACACAAGCCCTCCGCCATCACGCCCTGGCTGGGAGACTCCGTCGGCTGGTGGGAAGACAACACCTTCGTGATGGAAACCGTCAACGTGCACCCGGCCCAGTCGTCGGAGAGTTCCATTCCGCTGAGCAAGGATGGCGCGATCGTCGAGCGCTTCACCCGCGTAGGCAAGGGCGAGATCTTCTACCAGTTCGAAGTGACCGATCCCAACCACTACACCCAGCCCTGGAAGGCCGAATACACCCTCACCGTCCCCAAGGGTGGTGTTTATGAATACGCCTGCCACGAGGGGAATTACGCGATGGAGGGAATCCTGGGTGGTGCCCGCCTGGCGGAGAAAGAGGCGGCCGCCGGAGCGACGCCGGGGAAGTGATCGGGGGCCGTCAGTAGGGAATGGGCATCATGTCCCAGGATTCCCGTCTTACCTCCCCCGCGTAGCGGCGGGAGGGGGACCGACCGCCGAGGCCGGCGCCCGCCGGCCGTAGAGCGGTTGGTGGAGGGGGCAAGTCTCACCCACGGTGCGCGCAGCCGCCATTCGTGGGCTTCGCACCGAGCCCTTCAGTTTGGTCGGGGAAAAGCTCCGAGTTTGGGGATTGTTAGACCTGTCACCGTAACGAATGTGCCGCGATCCCACAACCGCCATCGGAGTTTGTCACTATGCCATATGTTCGACCCGACGTTGCAGATGTCCTGGCCATGTTCGCTGAGAATCCCCGCGCAAAGCCGGGCGAGGTGAGCATTGCCGACCTTCGCGCTAATCTCGCCGCGGCACTCCTGATGCTGGATCGGCCGCGCGGCGAGATTGCCACCGAAGATCTGACAATTCCGGGCCCGGCTGGCGCTATCCCGGCTCGGCTCTACACGCCTGAATCTGCTGACAGCGCGGTCGTTGCCTATTTTCATGGAGGCGGCTTTATGGCTGGCGATCTTGATACGCACGATCCGCTATGCGCCGAAATTTCGCGGCTGTTGGGCTTGCGGGTGATCTCCGTGGACTATCGTCTTGCGCCCGAAGCGGCGTTCCCGGCGGCGCCCGAAGATTGCATCGCTGCCATGCGCTGGGTGGCCAGCAGCCCGGCAGAACTCGGTGGCACGGTCACTGGCATCATCCCTGCTGGCGACAGCGCCGGTGGCACCATCGCCGCCGTTGTGACGCGGGAACTGCATGGTCTCCTGCCTGCGCCGATCCTCGCGCAATGGCTGATCTATCCAGGCACAGACATGACGGCGACCAAAGGCTCGTTCGTAGAATTTGGTGACGGCTATTTTACCACCACGGCTGCGGTCGAGTATTATTATGCCCAATACATGAAGGGATCGGAAGACAGGCTACTTCACCCTTGGGCGAGCCCACTGCACGCTGGAACGCTGGAGGACCTGCCGCCCAGTTTGGTGTTTACCAGTGGGTTGGACGTCCTCCGCGATCAGGGCCGCGCCTATGCCGCGCGTCTGATCGAGAATGGCGTGCGAACGATCTATCGCGAAGCTGAAGGGCAGATCCACGGCTGCCTGACCATGCGCAAAGCCATTCCATCGGCGCAGAACGACCTGATTGGTTGTATCGATGATCTGAGACTGCTGCTGGGAGGCGCATGACGCTGTCCTGCTAGTGTCCTGGACCAGAAGTTCGTTGTCTCAAGTTTCGGGTGGAGGATATCAGGAGACACAGTACATATATCATCTTCTCCGCAGCAGTTCCCCCCCTCACCCCGCCGGCTTGTCCGAACTCCACCCATCCACCGCTACGCGCCATGTCCCGTCCGCGCCGCGCCGGTAGATATTCACGCCCTTGCCCACATCGGTCGTCACCGCGCCGGTCTTCCTGTCGGTGTCGGTTGACTTGTAGGTGTAGCGCTCGAACGCCCAGTCTCCGGCGACCGTGAAGCCGATCGAGGTCTTTTCCCACTTGGCCGTGTAGGCGCCGAAATAGTCGGCCACCCAGGCGCGCACAGCGGCCTTGCCCACCACTTCCGGCGCGCCGGGCGCCTGGTAGACGACGTCGTCGGTCAGGTCGGCCATCAGGGTTTCGACGTCGTTGCTGTTGATGGCGGCCACATAGCCGCCGTGGGCCTGGGCCTCGATGGCCTTGACGTCGACCGCGGCCGCGGGCGGCGGCGCGGCGGTCGGCTGGGAACAGCCTGCCAGAGCGATCGAAAGCGCCGCAAGCGGCCCGATGGAACGATGCATGTGGTTCTCCCCCGAAACGGCGATCTTCGGGCATCGCCTGCCGGACCGCAAAGGCGCGGCACCGCGTTACGCCTCTTGCGCAATCGCGTCCACCGTCGAGACCACCTTGCCGCCACCGGGATTGGACACCTTGTTGTATATGCCCGAGGCGTGATCCGGGAGAGAAATCAACCCTGTCGCGGGGCCGCC
This sequence comes from Alphaproteobacteria bacterium, assembly GCA_031415215.1. GTDB lineage: Bacteria > Pseudomonadota > Alphaproteobacteria > Caulobacterales > Caulobacteraceae > Phenylobacterium. Next base: position 2,714 of record JANORH010000030.1, read on the forward strand.
AAGGGCGTCCGAGCGACAACTAAATCACTATAATTATATAGTTAAAACAATAACTTATGGGATGCAATTGCCACAGCTAGACTGTCCGCATCTCCACCGCCCGTGCGCTGTATTTGTCATCCTGTTATATGCCGATTTGTAGCAAACGCCGAAATGACATCGCTATCAAACAGGCTCCGCCTCGCCCGCAGGCCGTACCACCCCCACAGCGGGTGGAGCCGCGAGGCAAAAGGGTCACTCGCTAGGGTCGCTCAGGCCCTCCTCGCCCAGGAACCGGGCGAAGTCCTGGGTTTCGCGGAAGTCGCGGTAGACGGAGGCGTAGCGGACGTAGGCGACGTCATCGAGTTGCTTCAGGTGCTTCATCATCAGTTCGCCGATGGTGGAGGATGGCAGCTCGGTTTCGCCCATGCTTTCCAGCTGGCGTACGATGGCGGAGATCATCCGTTCGACGCGGTCAGGCTCGATGGGGCGTTTGCGGATGGCGATGGCCACGGACCGGGCCAGCTTGTCGCGTTCAAACGGCGTGCGGCGGCCGGAGCGTTTGAGGATGGTCAGTTCGCGCAGCTGCACCCGCTCGAACGTGGTGAAGCGGCCCTCGCAGGATGGGCACATGCGACGGCGGCGGATCGCGGCACCGTCTTCCGACGGGCGGCTGTCCTTCACCTGGGATTCGTCGTGTCCGCAGAACGGGCAGCGCATGATCTAGCCCCCTTCCCCACCAGTAAACGCTATTAGCGGTAGATGGGGAAGCGCGCAGTCATTTCGACCACCTCGCGGCGGACGCGGTGTTCGACGGCGGTGGAGTCTTCGCCGGTGGCGACGGCGTCGAGGACTTCGCCGATCCAGTGGCCGACCTGGCGGAATTCGGCGGGACCGAAGCCGCGGGTGGTGCCGGCCGGGGTGCCGACGCGCAGGCCCGAGGTCTGCATCGGCGGCAGCGGGTCGCCGGGGATGGAGTTCTTGTTGGTGGTGATGCCGGCCCGTTCCAGGGCGATCTCGGCGGCGGCGCCGCTGACGTTTTTGGGCGTCAGGTCGACCAGCATCAGGTGGCTGTCGGTGCCGCCCGACACAATCTTGAAGCCGACGCTTTGAAGGCTGTCGGCCAGGGCGCGGGCATTCTCGATCACCTGTTTCGCATAGGCCTTGAACTCGGGACGCAGCGCCTCGCCGAAGGCCACGGCCTTGGCGGCGATGACGTGCATCAGGGGGCCGCCCTGCAGGCCGGGGAACACGGCGCTGTCGATCTTTTTGGCCAGCTTCTTGTCGTTGGTCAGGATCAGACCGCCCCGGGGCCCACGCAGGGTCTTGTGGGTCGTGGTGGTGACGATGTGGGCGTGGGGGAACGGGTTGGGATATTCGCCGGCCACGATCAGCCCGGCATAGTGGGCCACGTCGCACATCAGGATGGCACCCACCTCATCGGCGATCTGGCGGAATTTCGCGAAGTCGATGTGGCGGGAATAGGCCGAGCCGCCGGCGATGATCACCTTGGGGTTGTTGGCGCGGGCCACCTCGGCGGCCTCGTCATAGTCGATCAGGTGGTCCTGGGGCCGCACGCCGTAAGCCACGGGGGCAAACCATTTGCCGGACTGGTTGACGTTCTTGCCATGGGTCAGGTGGCCGCCGTGGTCCAGGTTCATGCCCATGAAGGTGTCGCCGGGCTTCATGGTGACCATGAACACGGCCTGGTTGGCCTGAGAGCCGGAGTGGGGCTGGACGTTGGCGTACTCGCAGCCGAACAGCTGTTTGGCGCGGTCGATGGCGAGAATCTCGGCCTCGTCCACGACCTCGCAGCCACCGTAGTAGCGTTTGCCGGGATAGCCCTCGGCGTATTTGTTGGTGAGCACCGAGCCCTGCACGTCCAGCACCGCTTGCGACACGATGTTTTCGGAGGCGATCAGCTCGATCTGCTCCTGCTGGCGGGTGAGTTCGCCGCTGAGCACAGCGGCGATAGCGGGATCGGCCTGGCCTACGCTGGCGGTGAAGAATGTATCGCGGGAAGATTGGGTATCAAAGGACACGCGGCGACTCCTTGGAAGCAGATCGGATCGAGATCGGCCCAGGCGAGCGGCGCTTAACGTCCTCGCGCTCCCCGGTGGTCACCCACCTTCATCGCCAGTCACACAAGGACGGGCGCGGTATAGGGCATTGCAGCGATCGGGGAAAGACCCGTCAGGCCGCGTAGCCGCCCATGCGCTGGACGTTGCAGCGGTCCCACAGTTTTTCCAGCGTCGAGACCAGCTCATCCATCATGCCATCGGTGTGGGCGGGCGATGGCGTGAAGCGCAGGCGTTCGGTGCCGCGGGGCACGGTGGGATAGTTGATCGGCTGGACGTAGACGCCGTGTTCTTCCAGCAGAATGTCGGAGATCATCTTGCAGTGGATGGGGTCACCAACCAGCACCGGCACGATGTGGCTGACCGAGGGCATCACCGGCAGGCCGGCCTTCAGCATCCGGGCCTTGAGCGCAGCGGCGCGGGCCTGGTGGGCGATACGGACCTCGTTGTGGGCCTTCAGATAGCGGATCGAGGCCACGGCACCAGCGGCGATCGCGGGTGGCAGAGATGTGGTGAAGATGAACCCGTCGGCATAGCTGCGGATCGCGTCGACGATAACGCTGTCGGCAGCGATGTAACCGCCCATGACGCCGAACGCCTTGCCCAGCGTGCCCTCGACGATGTCGATGTCGGCCATCACGCCGTCACGTTCGGCGACGCCGGCGCCACGCTCGCCGTACATGCCGACCGCATGGACCTCGTCCAGATAGGTCAGGGCACCGTATTTTTGGGCCAGGGCCACGGTGCCGCGCATATCTGCGATGTCACCGTCCATGGAATAGACGCTTTCGAAAGCCACCAGTTTCGGCAGCTCGGGGTCGGCTTCGCTGAGCAGTTGCTCAAGGTGGGCCAGATCGTTGTGGCGGAACACCCGGCGTTGCGCGCGGCCCCCGGCGCGGATGCCGGAAATCATCGAATTGTGGTTCAGCTCGTCCGAGAAAATGATCAGGCCGGGCAGGATCTTGAACAGCGTCGACAGCGAGGCCTCGTTGGAGACGTAGCCCGACGTGAACAGCAGCGCGGCCTGCTTCTGGTGCAGGTCGGCCAGTTCTTGCTCCAGCTCGACATGATAGTGGGTGGTGCCCGAGATGTTGCGCGTGCCGCCGGAGCCGGCGCCGGCCTCTTCGATGGCCGCGTGCATGGCATCGAGCACGACGGGGTTTTGACCCTGGCCCAGATAGTCGTTGGAGCACCACACGGTCACATCGGCCTGCGAGCCGTCGTCCCGCGTCCAGGTCGCTTTCGGAAACTGGCCTCGATGACGCTTCAGATCCGCGAACACGCGATAGCGCCCCTCGGTCCGGACCTGGTCCAGAGCAGTGTGGAAAGCCTTGTTATAGTCCATGAACCAAATTCCCGACGGCGCGTCTGGCGCTGACATATCCTCGATTACGACCGCCTTTTGGCGCCACGATTTCACCTTGTCCATAAAATCGAGGAGCGTGGGGCCCATCGCTTCGTGAAGCGTCACTACAATTCGTCAATGACACCGCGCCTTGACCTGGATCAAGGGCTTATCCGGGGGACTTGCCGCGTAGCATTTCGAGAATCGCGGAGAAATCCCGACCGCCGCCCCCCAGCCGATCAAACAGCGCGTAAAGGCCCTCGGCGGTGGCCCCCAGCGGGGTGGCAGCGCCGGCCTTGGCGGCAGCTTCCTGCGCCAGTTTCAGATCCTTCAGCATCATCGAGGTGGCGAACCCGCCCTCATAATTGCGGTTCGACGGCGCGGTCGGCACTGGACCGGGCCAGGGGCAATAGGTGGTCAGGCTCCAGCACTGGCCGGATGATTTTGACGCGATCTCGAAGAAACGCTCGCCATCCAGGCCCAGTTTTTCGGCCAGCGCAAAGGCCTCGCAGACGCCGATCATGGATATGCCGAGGACCATGTTGTTGCAGATCTTGGCCGCCTGCCCTGCGCCATGGTCACCGGCGCGCATGGTGACGCGGGACATCGGCTCGATCATGACTTCGACGGCGGCGAAATCGGCTTCGTCGCAGCCGACCATGAAGGCCAGCGTGCCGGCGTCAGCTGCCGCCGTGCCGCCCGACACCGGGGCATCGGCGAACCGGAACCCCGCAGCCTTGGCCTGGGCCGCGACGGCGCGCGCACTTTCCACGTCGATGGTCGAACAGTCGATCAGCAGGGCCGACGTCGGCGCATTGGGCAGGATCTGATCGGCGTAGACCTGCCGGACATGCGGCCCCGCCGGCAGCATGGTGATCACGGCGTCAGCGGTTCGCACCGCCTCGGCGATCGAGCCGGCGACATTGCATCCTGCCATAGCGGATTTTTCGAGGGCAACGGCGGACAGGTCAAAGGCCATGACCTCGCGCCCCGCCTTGGCCTGGTTAGCGGCCATTCCGCCGCCCATATTGCCCAGACCGATGAACGCGACGCGGGTCATGAATGCCTCTTTTCCGGTTTCTTACTTGGGCTTGCGGAACTTGTAGATGAACTGGTCGGTCTTGCCGCGAACGACCGGATCAAACACGCCCTTGGTGTGATCGTCGCCCGGATTGCGCAAGACGGTGCTCTCACCCTCGAACTTGAAGCCCGAGCTGATCAACTGGGCCTTCACGTGGGCCGGGTCGATCCGGTGAAGCTTGTCGTCCGGATCAATCGGCGTCCCAGGTGCAGCCGCGTGATCCAGCACGATGAACACCCCGCCGGGTTTGATGGCGTCAAAGATCATCTTGTCGACCTTGGCGATGTCTACGTTGCGGGCCCGGGCGAACAGATCGTGGTAGTTTTGCGCCGTCCAGAACACATCCACCTGCTCGGGCAGGGTGAAGTTGGCGACGCCGGTCTGGCTGACTGTGATGTTGCCGTACTGCGGGTCGGCGGCGATTCCGAAGATCGCCGGCGGGGTCGCAGCATTGGCCGGGGCCGGATTGGTTACGGCGTACACCTTGCCCTTGGGGCCAACAGCTTTTGAGAAGATGCGGGTGAAGTAGCCGCCGCCGGGAATGAAATCAGCGACTTTGGAGCCTGGCTTTACACCGGCGAATTCCAACATCTGGGCGGGTTTGCGATCCGCATCGCGCTTGCTGTCGGCTTCGGGACGACCTTTGTCGGCTACAGCGGCGGTAATCGCGGCGGATGGCGCGGCCTGGGCCATGCCGGCGGTCAGGGCGATGGCCGCGGCGGCCACCAATAACAGGTTCGACTTCATCTGGACGTTCCTCCGACAGCCGCGCTCCGGCCGCCTTGAGCTCAAGTTAGGGGTGTCCAGGCTTCGGTGGAAGGGAGGGCTGCGAAAATGCTGTCCAGCAGGTCCTCGGTGACCGCCTCAAGAGTGGGTGGATTCCATTTCGGCGTATTGTCCTTGTCCACAATCACGGCGCGCACGCCCTCCAGGAAATCGTGGCGCTGAACAACGCGGGCACCGATGCGATACTCGGTGGCCATGTTTTCGGCGAAGGTGGCGGCCGCTGCGCCGAGTTGCAGCTGCCGGAAGGCGACTTTCAGCGTTTGGGGGGATTTGGTCGCCAGAACTTTGAGCTGGTCGCGCGCCCAGTCCGTATCCACCGACTGAAGCGCTCCCACGATAGCCTCCACGTTTGGTCCCCCGAAAATCCGCGCGATCTCATCCTGATGCGTAGCGATGGGGGGTCGACCGGCGTCGGCCTCAAACTCGGTCAGCAGGGTCTCGATAGCGTCGGGATCGGCCAGCACGGCGGCTTTGAGATCGGGGACCCGCGCGCTCTCGACAAAGTCTGTGGCGATGCCCAGCAGTTCGCAGTCCGCCGCCTTGATCCGCGCGCCCGTCAACGCCAGCCAGAGGCCCAGATGGTGCGGCATCCGGCTGAGATACCAGCCGCCGCCAACGTCGGGAAACAGGCCGATCCCGGTCTCCGGCATGGCAAACGTCGTCCGCTCCGTCGCCACCCGATAGCGACAGGGCTGGGCCAGGCCGACCCCGCCGCCCATGGTGATGCCGTCCATGATCGCCAACGTTGGCTTGGGATACCGAAACAGCAGCTCGTTCAGGCGATATTCGATGAAGAAAAATTCGCGAGCTTCACGACCGTCGCCAGCACCGCTGTCGGCCAGCATGCGGATATCGCCGCCCGCGCAGAAGCCACGCTCGCCGGAATGATCGAACATCACCAGTTCAACAGCGGGATCGTCGCGCCAGGCCAGCAGCGAGGTGGTCATCAACCGGCACATATTGGTGGTCAGCGCGTGCAGCGCGCCCGAGCGATTGAGCGTTATGCGCCCGACGCAACCTTCGATGCGGGTCAGGACTTCAGGTTCGGCTGTCATCGAAACAACTCCCGCGCGGTGATCACGCGCATGATCTCGTTGGTACCTTCGAGGATCTGGTGGACGCGCAGGTCGCGGACAATGCGCTCAAGCGGATAGTCGCGCAGATAGCCGTAGCCACCGTGCAGTTGCAGCGCCTGATTGGCGACCTCGAAGCCGGCGTCGGTGGCGAAGCGCTTGGCCATCGCGCAATACTGGGTGGCCTTTGGGTGCTTCTGGTCCAGCGCGTGAGCGGCGCGGCGGACCATCAGGCGGGCGGCATCCAGCTCTGTGGCCATGTCGGCGAAGCGCCACTGGAGCCCTTGAAATTCCTTCAGCGCCTGGCCGAACTGACTTCGTGTTTCCAAGTGCGTCTTGGCCGTATCCAGTGCGAAACTGGCCCCGCCCAGCGAGCAGGAGGCGATGTTGATCCGGCCGCCATCCAGCCCCGCCATGGCGAACTTGAAGCCCTCGCCCTCCTCCCCGATCCGGTTGGCCGCAGGTATGCGGCAATCGTCAAAGTTGACCTGGGCCGTGGGCTGGGAGTTCCAGCCCATCTTTTTCTCTCGGGCACCGAATGACAGGCCCGGCGTGTCGTTCTCGACGACAAAGGCCGAGACACCCTTGGCCCCGGGGCCACCGCTGCGGGCCATGACCAGATAGACGTCGGAGGTCCCCGCGCCGGAGATGAACGCCTTGCTGCCGTTCAGCACGTAGCTGTCAGCGTCCTTGCGCACCGTGGTCTTCATCGCCGCTGCGTCCGACCCGGAGCCGGGCTCGGTCAGGGCATAGGAGGCGATCAGCTCCATCGTTGTCAGACGCGGCAGGAAGCGGCGGCGCAGGTCCTCCGACCCGAACCGGTCGATCATCCACGACGCCATGTTGTGGATCGACATGAACGCCGCTGTCGAAACATCGCCGTAGCTGAGCTGCTCAAACACGATGGACGCATCCAGGCGGCTGAGCGCTGAACCGCCCACGTCCTCGCGGACGTAGAGCCCGGCAAACCCCAGCTCGGCGGCCTTGCGCATCACATCGACGGGGAAATGACTTTCCTCGTCCCAGCGGGCGGAGTGTGGTGCCAGCTCTGCCATCGCAAACGCGCTTGCTGCGTCCTCGATGGCGCGCTGGTCTTCGGTGAGGTTGAAATCCATGGATATGGAGTCGCGCGGCGTGGGTGAGGTGTCAATGCACAGGACTTGCGCCACCAGGTTTCCGGGTTCAAACCGCCGCCATGACCAACGCCCCCCTCGCCGCCTATCCCGCCCTGCGCCTGCGCCGCCTGCGGCAGGCCGACTGGGTTCGCCGTCTGGTGCGCGAGACCGTGCTGACCCCGGCGGATCTGATCTGGTCGATGGTGGTGCATGAGGGCGAGGGCACGATCCCCGTGGCTTCTATGCCGGGCGTCAGCCGTCTGTCGGTGAAGGACTGCGCGGCAGCCGCAAAGGAAGCGCGGGCGCTGGGTATACCCGCCATCGCGGTCTTCCCGCATATTGACGGTGCCAGGAAGGACGCGGCGGGAACTCTGGCGCATGACCCGAACGGCATCGTCGCCACCGCCGTCAAGGCGATGAAGGACGCCGCGCCCGAGGTGGGCATCATGTGCGACGTGGCGCTGGACCCGTTCACCGACCACGGCCACGACGGACTGATCGAGAACGGCCGCATCCTCAACGACGCCACCATCGAGACCCTTGTGGCCCAGGGGATCATGCAGGCCAAGGCGGGTTGCGATATCCTGGCACCGTCCGACATGATGGATGGGCGTTGCGGGGCGCTGCGCAAGGCGCTTGAGGCCGAAGGCCTGCAGGACACCATGATCATGTCCTACGCCGCCAAATATGCGTCGGCGTTCTATGGTCCTTATCGAGAGGCCATCGGCTCCGGGAAACTGGGAACCGGCTCGGTGGACAATCCCGGCGACAAAAAAACCTACCAGATGGACGCTGCCAACTCCGACGAGGCGCTTCGTGAGGTGGCCCTCGACATCGCCGAAGGTGCCGACATGGTGATGGTGAAGCCTGGCATGCCCTATCTGGATATCGTCCGGCGGGTGGTCGAGGCGTTCCATGTGCCGACTTTCGCGTTCCAGGTATCTGGCGAGTACGCCATGCTGATGGCGGCGGCCCAGAACGGATGGCTGGATGAGGAACGGGCGATCCTGGAGAGTCTGGGGGCATTCAAGCGGGCCGGCGCGGCGGGCGTAATTACATATTTCGCGCCCAGGGCAGCGCGGTTGCTGGGGGCGTGACCTACGACTCCCGCGAACCGACGGCAGGCAAGGAAACGGCAGCCAGCGCGCGCCCTATCCGCGCGGCATCGTACCCTTCCAGTTCAGTTCGATACTGACGCCGTTCAGGTCCCGGACGAAGATCTGTTTCACAGATGTGCCGGGGACGGTGGTTTCGAAGAATTTCAACCCGGTTCCACGCACGCGGCGCAGCGCTTCATCGTAGTCCGCAATATCGAAGGCGAAATGATCCAGCGCCGAACCGTCGGAGGCTGCAGCAGGTTCCCGAACCTGAACAATGTGCACTACGGCGTTGTCGCCGACATAGAGCCAGGCCCCCGGAAAGGGAAACGCCGGTCGCCAGCCGTCCACCAGGCCCAGGACGTCGATGAAGAAGGCCTTTGTCCCCGCGAGATCGGCGGTGCGGATGTTGATGTGGTCGAGGGCGCTGATCAGGGACATCGGGTCTCCCCTATGCCGCCCCGCCCTTGTCGCGCCGCTCGGCGTAGATGATCAGCGGCTGGGCGCGGCCTTCGATGACCTCGGCGTTGACCACGACTTCCTCAACGCCCTCATAGGTCGGGAGTTCGTACATCGTCTCCAGCAGCACGCCTTCCAGGATCGATCTCAGGCCCCGCGCGCCAGTCTTGCGCAGGATGGCCTTGCGGGCGACCGCGTTCAGGGCGTCGTCGGTGAAGGTAAGGCCCACGTTCTCCATGTCGAACAGGCGCTGGTACTGCTTCACGAAGGCGTTTTTGGGCTCGGTTAGAATGGTCACCAGGGCCTTTTCATCCAGATCATCCAGGGTCGCGATCACCGGCAAGCGGCCCACGAACTCGGGGATCAGGCCGAAGCGCAACAGGTCGTCGGGTTCCACCTGGCGGAATATCTGGCCGGTGCGGCGCTCGTCAGGGTCGGCGACCTTGGCACCAAAGCCCACCGAGGTGCCTTGCCCGCGCGCGGAGATGATCTTTTCCAGGCCGGCAAAGGCACCACCGCAGATGAACAGGATATTGGTGGTGTCAACTTGCAGGAACTCCTGCTGGGGATGCTTGCGCCCACCCTGCGGCGGAACGGAGGCGACAGTGCCCTCCATGATCTTCAGCAGCGCCTGCTGGACGCCCTCGCCCGACACGTCACGGGTGATCGAGGGATTGTCGGACTTGCGGCTGATCTTGTCGACTTCGTCGATATAGACGATGCCGCGCTGCGCCCGCTCGACATTGTAGTCGGCCGATTGCAGCAGCTTCAGGATGATGTTTTCGACGTCCTCGCCGACGTAGCCGGCCTCGGTCAGCGTGGTGGCATCGGCCACAGTGAACGGCACGTCGATGATACGCGCCAGCGTCTGGGCCAACAGGGTCTTGCCTGTGCCGGTCGGGCCGATCAGCAGGATGTTGGCCTTGCCCAGTTCGACGTCGTTGTTCTTCGTCGCGTGGTTGAGGCGCTTGTAGTGATTGTGCACCGCAACGGCGAGCACCTTCTTGGCGTGATCCTGACCCACCACGTAGTCGTCGAGGACTTCGCGGATTTCCTTGGGCGTCGGCACCCCGTCTTTGGATTTGACGAAGGAAATCTTGTGCTCTTCGCGGATGATATCCATGCACAGTTCAACGCATTCATCGCAGATGAACACGGTCGGCCCCGCAATCAGCTTGCGGACTTCGTGCTGGCTCTTGCCGCAGAAAGAGCAGTAGAGCGTGCTCTTCGAATCTCCGCTGGCCGCCTTGGTCATGGTCTCATCTCACTCTCTCGACGAAGTCGGCCGATGGTCTGGCGGACTCCGCATCCGGACGCCTGCGTCCTGACACTGCAGTTAACGCGCCGCGGATTGTCCAAGCCTTGACATTCCTCGATCCGCGCTTCGATCACAAGCCTTCGCTCACTTAAGTAACAAAGTGAGGCGAGTCGCCGGAAACATAGGCGGCTCGCCTTTCCAAATGGGAAACGCCGACGAATGGCACAAGACAACGCGCCTGTGGACGATCCCATCGTGGCGTTCGACTTTGACGGTACGCTTACCACCAAAGACAGTTTCACGGCCTTCCTGAAATGGCGGACGCCGGCACCTCGCTGGGCGCTGGGCGGGCTTCGCCTGATTCCCGCCGCCTGCAGCTATCTGATCCACCGCGACCGGGGCCGGATCAAGGCTGCGGCTGTACGGGAGTACCTCAAGGGTGTGCCCAGAGAGCGGCTGGAGGCCGACGCGCGGCAATTTGCAGAACTCCATTCCCGTAGCCTGCTACGTCCCGACGCCGTGATGGCCTGGAAGCGCTGGCGCGATGAACCGGTCAGGTTGGTCATCGTCACCGCCTCACCGGACCTTGTTGTAGCGCCGTTCGCCCGTGGCCTTGGTGCCGACGACCTGATCGGCACCTCGCTGGGCTTTGACGCCCAGGGCCGGGCGACGGGTAACTTCGCTTCACCCAACTGCCGCGGGCCTGAGAAGGTCGTGCGCCTGCGCGCCACATACGGCGAGACCCTGCGTGTGCGGGCAGCCTATGGTGACACGACCGGAGACACCGAGATGCTCGGCATCGCAGAGGAACCCTACTACCGCGTTTTCACAGGACGCCCATGAAGCACGCTGGCACCGTCACGCTGGATCAGCTGGAAAATCTGCTCGCGTGCATCCGCGCCTTGCCGGGCCTGAAAGAAAAAGCGCGCGGCGTCTTCTATTGGAAGAGCCGGGCATTCCTGCATTTCCACGAAGACCCCAAGGGCCTTTTCGCCGACCTGCGCGATGCGGGTGGCGTCGACTTCGACCGCTTCGACGTCACCCGCCAGACCGACCATGCCGTTCTGATTGATGCCGTCGCAGCGCGCCTTGGTGCACCGCCCTAGACCCGGGCCTATTCGTCGTCTTCGCGGCTTTCCCAGACCTTGTCGACGATGCCCCAGTCACGGGCTTCTTCCGCCGTCATGAAGTGATCGCGGTCGAGAGTTTCTTCCACCACCTCAATGGGCTGTCCGGTGTGCTTGGCGTAGATTTCGTTCAGGCGATGCTTGGTCTTGATGATGTCCTCGGCGTGGCGGCGGATATCCTGCGCCTTGCCGGAGTAGCCGCCCGAGGGCTGGTGAAGCATGATGCGAGAATTGGGCAGGGCGATGCGGCTACCCTTCTGGCCGGCCATCAGCAGGAAGGACCCCATCGACGCCGCCATACCCAGGCACAGCGTGATCACCGGGCTGCGGATGTATTGCATGGTGTCGTAGATCGCCAGACCCGACGTCACCACGCCGCCCGGCGAGTTGATGTACATCTGGATTTCTTTCTTCGGGTTTTCTGCTTCCAGGTGCAGCAACTGGGCGCAGATCAGGCTGGCCATGTTGTCTTCCACGGGGCCGGCGAGAAAAATAATCCGGTCCTTGAGCAGGCGGGAAAAAATATCATAGGCGCGCTCGCCGCGGCTCGTCTGTTCGACGACCATGGGCACCAGGCCGAGAGCGGTTGTGACGGGGTCACGCATTGGCAAGCAGTCCTTCTTGGGTCTCAGTTCGGACGGCGAACGTCCGATGTTGCCCCGATATCGCGTGCGCCGCCCTCCGGCGCAAGGCGAGCGGCGCGCAACGAGTTCGTTCCGGGGCCAAATTTGTGATCAACACGGTGACGACGACCCTACTTTGGCTTGCCAGCCGTTCACGCCGCGATGCTGGAGATCCAGCTCTTGATCACGCCCATCACCTGTTCCGGCGGCGCATAGCCTCGTGTGACCACGCCATAGACGCCGTGTTCATTGGGGCCGCCGACCAGGGTAGGGAAACCGGTGACGCCGGCGCGTTGAGACAGGGCATAGTCACCCCAGGTTTCCTGCTTGGCGTCTTCAGCAGCCCAGGCCTCAAGGAAGGCAGATCGGTCGAGGCCGAAGTCAGCGGCGATGTCACCCAGAGTGTCGGCCGAGGTCACGTCACGGTTCTCGGCGTAGAAGGCCCGCTGGGTCGCGCCCAGAAACCGCAGAGCCAATTCCTGACTTTCGCGGCGTGCCACGACCACGGCTCGTGCGGCGGGATCGGTGTCATAGATAAACCCGTCGCGATCCAGCACCGCAGGATCGAAAGGCAGACCGGAGGCCTCGTGCACATGCGTCCAGTGCCCGGCGATTTCGCGGCGCGCCTCGGGCTTCATCAGCGTCTTGGTGCCGGGTCGCAGGCCGCCCATCACCACACGCATGGGTAAAGCCGCGCCATAGGCCCGATGGATGACGTCAATCACCGGTGAAAATCCGTAGCACCACGAGCACATGGGGTCAGAGAAATAGATCAGATGCGGACCGTCCATGATGACCTCCTGTTCTATTCCAACATCGCAGTGATCGGGGTCATCGTCACGTATGGACTTCACCTAAGCCGCCAGTTGGTCCAACCTCGGGCATGGCCCATGATCATCACGACCACGACCACGAACAGGCCCCGCCATCTGACATCGCGCTCAGGGTGAAGGCCCTCGAGTCGCTGCTGGTGGAAAAGGGGCTGGTGGACGCCGCTGCGCTCGACGCCATCGTTGACTACTACGAGAACCGCGTCGGCCCGCGAAATGGCGCCCGCGTCGTGGCCAAGGCGTGGACTGACCCGGCGTATCGCGTGCGGCTGTTGAGCGATGCGACGGCGGCCATTGCTGAACTGGATTTCTCCGGCCGCCAGGGCGAACACATGGTGGCGGTGGAAAATGGACCGGACGTGCACAACGTCGTCGTGTGCACCCTGTGCTCCTGCTACCCGTGGCCGGTGCTGGGGTTACCACCGGTCTGGTACAAATCGGCCCCATACCGGTCTCGCGTGGTGATCGATCCGCGCGGGGTTCTGGCGGAGTTCGGCACCGTGCTGCCGGAAGAGACCGAAGTCCGCGTCTGGGATTCGACCGCCGAAGTCCGCTACCTGGTCATTCCGGAGCGCCCCGCCGGAACCGAAGGCATGACGGAAGCCGAACTTGCGGCCCATGTTACCCGCGACGGCATGATCGGGACGACCCGACTATGAACGGCGTCCACGACATGGGCGGCATGCATGGCCTGGGCCCCGTCGCACCCGAGGGCGAAGCAGCGCCATTCCACGAGGTCTGGGAAGGTCGGGTCCACGCCCTGACCCTGGCCTCGCCATCACGCGGCAACATCGACTCCGGGCGCCATCAGCGCGAGCTGATCCCCGGCGCGGACTATCTGCGCATGAGCTATTACGAAAAATGGTTCACCAGCCTTGTCGCGATGTTGTTGAAGGGTGCCATGGTGACCGAGCAAGAGGTTCACACCGGTCGCCGGGACCCTGCATCACCGAAATCCACGCCTCACCTGCTGGCCGCCGCCGTGACAGCGGTCCAGACACGACCTGCGTCGTATGAGCGCGAGGTGACAGTTGCACCTCAGTTCCAGCCTGGCGACAGTGTCCGCACGCTCAATATCAACCCGACCGGCCACACCCGCCTGCCCCGCTATGCGCGCGGCCGCACTGGCGTCGTGGAACGACACTATGGCGCGCACGTCCTGCCCGACAGCCATGCTCACGGCATGGGCGAGGCACCGACCTGGCTTTATTCGGTGAGATTTGAGGCGCGTGAGCTCTGGGGTCCGGAGGCCAATAGTCGGGATAGTGTCCGGCTCGATCTGTGGGAGACCTACCTTGAGCGCGCCTGAGGTTCTCGCCCTGCCGCGACTGCCGCGTGACGCCGGGGGGCCGATTTTCGCAGAACCCTGGCAGGCGCAGGCCTTTGCTCTGACGTTGAAACTCCATGAGGGCGGGGCGTTCAGCTGGGCGGACTGGGCGCAAGCGTTGTCCGCCGAACTGGCATTTGATCCGCAAGATGACGGCTCGCGCTACTACGACCACTGGGTTGCCGCGCTAGAGAAGCTTGTCGCCGCGCGATCCCTTGCCGCGCCGTCGGAGCTGGCCGCGCGAAAACTGGCCTGGGCCGAGGCGTACCGGCATACCCCGCACGGATTGCCGGTCGAGCTCTGATCGCTCAGCCGGTTCGACGAACCTGTGACTTCATCTCGCGCTTGTTGCGAGCATCAGCCTTGGCCTGGGCTTTGCGCGCCTTGCGGTCCTCGCGCTTCAGCTGGTTCATCAGTTCTTCGTCGTTCTCGATCGCCAGACGCGCTTCCAGCTCGGCCGTTTCCTTGGCCAGACGGACAGCTTCCTTGTCGGCGGCCCGCTTGGCGCGAACCTCCTCAAGTTCGCGCGCCTTGCGAGTTTCGCGGGTCTCGAGGACCTCGGCGACGACGGTGGGCTTGGGCTTGAACTTCTCAAGCAGGGCTTTGCGGGCTTCGGCCTGGGCGGCCAGTCGCTCGGAGAAGCCCGGAAGGACTTTATTTTCGCGCATCTATCACTTGTTCAGTTGGGGTGTATCGGGCTCCGGGGGAGCGCCCGGGAGCCCGATGTCGTTGCGTCAAATCAGCCGACGATGTCGGCGTCGGTGAAGAACTGGACCATCTCCAGCCTGGCATTTTCGAGACTGTCCGAACCATGGACCGAATTCTCGCCGACGCTTTCGGCAAAGAGCTTGCGGATGGTCCCATCGGCGGCCTGGGCCGGGTTGGTGGCACCCATGACTTCTCGATAGCGGACGACGGCGTTTTCGCCTTCCAGCACCTGCACGACGACCGGCGCGGACATCATGAATTCCACCAGTTCGCCAAAGAACGGGCGCTCCTTGTGGACCTCGTAGAATTTTTCGGCCTGGGCCCTGGTCATGTGGATGCGGCGCTGGGCGACGATGCGCAGGCCGGCGTCTTCGATCACAGCGTTGACCTTGCCGGTCAGATTGCGACGCGTGGCGTCCGGCTTGATGATCGAGAAGGTACGTTCCGTCATGGGCTCCTGGGGGGCTTGGTCGTGGGGAAGGTCGCGAAGCGTCTTCGCGAGGTGGCGGTGTCTATATCGCCAACACGGTATGCGAGGCAAGGTGCCTGCGACCCATGACGTCGGTGGATTCCTCTGCTAACAGGCCCCGCCGAACGGAAACCCCATGCTTCAGATCAATGAACTCGTCCTCGACGCCTGGGGGCGCCGCTTCTTCGACCAGGCCTCTGTCATGCTGCCTCGCGATGCCAAGGTGGGGCTCGTGGGCCGCAACGGCGTGGGCAAATCCACGCTGTTCAAGGTCATCCTGGGCCAGATGACCGCCGGGTCCGGCGAGATCCTGATGCCCAAACAGGCGCGGATCGGTTCGGTCGACCAGGAACATCCTGCTACGCCGGTCAGCCTGCTGGACACGGTGCTGGAGGCCGACCTCGAACGCGCCGACCTGTTGGCGCGCCTGGAAACCGCACCGCCCGAAGACATGGGCGATATCTATGATCGCCTGATCGCCATCGACGCCGACCGCGCGCCATCACGGGCTGCGGAAATCCTGGCGGGCTTGGGATTCACCCACGAGGACCTGTCCCGGCCGATGTCGGAATTTTCCGGCGGGTGGCGTATGCGCGTGGCGCTGGCCGCCAGCCTGTTCGCCGCCCCCGACCTGTTGCTACTGGACGAGCCGACCAACTATCTGGATCTGGAAGGTGCCCTCTGGCTTGAGGCCCGTCTGAAGAAGTACCCGCACTCGGCCATCGTCATCAGCCACGACCGTGAGCTGCTGAACAACTCGGTGGACCACATCCTCCACCTCAGGGACGGCAAGCTCGACCTCTATCCGGGCGGCTACAACAATTTCGAGCATCAGCTGTCCGAGAAAATGCGCCTGCAGGAAGCCTCCCGCGCCAAGGTCGAGGCCCGCCGCGAACACCTGCAATCCTTCGTTGACCGTTTTCGCGCCAAGGCCTCCAAGGCCACCCAGGCCCAGTCACGCCTGAAGATGATCGCCAAGCTGCCGCCGGTCTCGGCGGTGATCGAGGAACGCGTTACTCCGTTTGTCATCCCCTCTCCGGAACGTCCCCTGCCCCCGCCGCTGATCCGTCTGGAGGGCGCGACCGTCGGCTATGGCGGGCCGCCGATCCTGCGTCGCCTGGACCTGCGCCTGGACATCGACGACCGTATTGGCCTTTTGGGCGTCAACGGTGCCGGCAAGTCGACCTTCGCAAAACTGGTGGCCGGCGCGCTGACCGTGGAGTCGGGAAAACTGCATCGCAGCTCTCGCCTTCGGGTCGGCTGGTTCCACCAGCACCAGATCGAGGCAATGGACCCGACCGATACCCCGCTGGAAATCATCCGCCGCGCCTTGCCTGAGGAAAGCGAGGCCAGGCGCCGCGCGCGGCTGGCCCAGTTCGGCCTGACCTATGACAAGGTAGAAACCACCGTTGCCAACCTGTCCGGCGGGGAGCGGGCGCGACTGCTGCTCAACCTGGTCGCCATGGAAGCGCCGCACCTGCTGATCCTCGATGAGCCCACCAACCATCTGGACATTGACAGCCGCCGCGCCCTGCTGGACGCGCTCAACGACTACGAGGGTGCGGTGATCCTGATTACCCACGACCGTTCGTTGATGGAACTGGTCGCAGACCGGCTCTGGCTGGCGGCCGATGGCGGCATCGAGCCCTTTGATGGTGACATGGCCGACTATGCAACCTTCGTGCTGGATCGCGCCAAACAGGCCGGACGTAGCCCGACCCAGATCAAGGCTGCCCCTGAACCTGTAGCACCGCCCGCACCGCCGCCAAGGGCCAAGGTCCCTACGGGTTCCGCGCGCCGCCGCGCGGAGACTGCAGAGGTGGCAATGGCAACGGCGACCGATTTGGTGGCGACCCTCGACCGAAGCCTGACAGACCCCCGGACATTCGCCAGCGATCCAGCCAAAGCGGCCGACCTTGGCCGAAGGCGGGCTGCGGCCCAGGTTGCGCTGGAGACAGCTGAACGCGAATGGATCGCCGCCCAGGAGGCCTACGAGACGCTCAAAGGCTAGGAGCACGACAGCTTGAAGTGGATACCGGTTCAAGCGCCCGACGTGCTCTAAATATATGACAACGAGCCTGTTTATCCGTTTCAGATGATCCCATCTGAAACGGACAGGCTGTAGATCAGGTTATGTGCTTGGGGCTGATGGGATCGGACGCCGGAAAGCTTTCCTCAATCGCCTCGTCCAGCAACGCTTCCTGACGGCTCTCGGCGTCCTCTTCACGCTTGGCCAACTGGTCGAATTTTTCACCGTCGGGGGTTGGCCCGATCGGTCGTGTGTCTGTCGTTGCATCGCTGTCTGCGGAAGGTAGGGTCGCATCGACTTTGGTTTTGGACATCGCGTACTCCTCAGCGTGGTGAGAAGTCCAAACCCGCGAGGGTCGCAAGGGTTGCCGCGCGCCCTGACAATTGGTCGGGTGCCCCCACGCAAAAGATACCCCAGGAAGGTCGCCTCACTACCCAAGGGTGTAGAAATTGGTAACCTGGCCTAAATGCAGCCAAAACTTTTCAAAAATAATTCTACCCTCGGGTGCACATTTCCGCATCCGGATCGCCAGTCCTTCCGTATACTCTCGTGTCCGCGCATCTCCCACGACACACGGACACAATGCGGTGGCGGTCCTGTTCCCCGACAACCGTCGCCGTACGCCCCGGTTCCCGCATCCCGTCGCGGGGCCGGGGCGACCCTTTTCAGAAGATAACCTGGCGCTCGTCGAACAGCCGGCGCAGAACAGCGGGCGTCAGGCCCGGCAGGTCTTCCGAGATCAGTCCAGGCCCATGCAGTTCCGCAGCCTCCGCGTGGATCCAGACGCCCGCACAGGCGGCCTCGAAACTCTCCATGCCCTGCGAAATCAGACCGCCGATATAGCCGGCCAGCACATCGCCAGAGCCCGCCGTCGCCAACCAGGGTGACCCGTTGGTGTTGATCGCCACGCGACCGTCCGGTGCCGCGATCACCGTGTCGGCCCCTTTCAGCAGAACAACCGCGCCTGCCTTGCGGGCCGCGCGGCGGGCGGCAGTGACACGCTCCGGCGCCGCCTTCAGTAATTCCGGGAACAACCGTTCAAACTCCCCGGCATGCGGGGTCAGGACGTCATCGCGATCCAGCACCGAGAACAGCGCATCTGGATCGTCGCGAAACACAGTGATCGCATCAGCGTCGATCACCAGCGCCGCGCCGGTGCGCGCCAGGGCCAGCACATTCAGGCGCGTCATCTCGGTAATACCGGCGGCCGGACCGATGATGGCAGCGTCGGCCGTGTGTGCCGCGCGTTCCAGTTCGATGTCGGTGTCGAATGGCTTTAACATCACCGCCTCAAGGTGCGCCGCGTTGGCGACCAGTGCGTCTTGCCCCGCGTAGATCGTCACCAGCCCGCTGCCAATCCGTAACCCTGCGCGGGCCGCCAGGCGGGCGGCACCACTGCTCCAGGCGTTGCCGCTGATAACGATCAGCCGGCCACGGGCATGTTTGTGCGACTCTGTGCCGGGCCATGGAAACTGCGGCAGCCAGAGGTCCGGACCGTTTTCCACGGTCTTTGACGGCATCACTCCAAGACCGATATCGGCGACCACCACCTCGCCACAGTGGCTTCGCCCCGGTTCAAGTACGTGGCCGGGTTTCCGGGCATGAAAGGTGACAGATAAAGCCGCACAGAACGCCGGCCCCATCGGCAAACCGGTATCGCCGGGAACACCACTGGGGATATCCACAGCCACGACGCGCTCAGGGTCATCCGCCAACTGGCCTACGAGCCGGGCGGCGAGACCTTCGAGAGGCCGCGACAGGCCCGCGCCAAACAGGGCATCAACCACCAGCCCTTTTGTTGGAACATCGCCCAGCGGGCCGACGCCGCCATCCCAGAGTGATGCGGCGGTGCGCGCGTCATCGGTGACCGGGACACCTGACGCCATCACCGACACAGGCCACCCCTGCGACTTCAGCACCCGCGCGACCACATAACCGTCGCCGCCGTTGTTGCCGGGGCCGCAGAGTACGATGATCGGCTGCGGATCAAATCGACGGAAGATGGCGTCAGCGACCGCAGCACCCGCACGCTCCATCAACACGATCCCCGGCGTGCCGGCGTCTATGGCGGTACGATCCGCCGCCGCCATTTCCGCGACCGTCAGGATCGGCTGCTGGCTCAAAGGACTCCTGTCGAAGCCTCTGTCCCCTTTGCGACCAGGGTCAGGGTCTTGCCGTCAGTTTCGAGGATGGTGATCGAGGTGTGGTCAGGTCGAAACGCCAGAACACGATCGTCGTTCAAAAGCTTGGAAACTGCACCGTTAATTGCGACATAGTGTGAGAACACCGCCGTGTTTCCCCGGTGCACCAGCGAAGCCACGATCTCGGCCCGCCAGACGTCATAGTCGAGGTCGCCCTCGATCCCTGCCCAGGTTCCCTTGAAGGCTTTCTGAAGCCAGCCGGGTCGAGCCTCGGCGCTCAGCGTCTTCGGCGTCGGGATTTCGCCCACCGCCGGGTCAATCTCAAGCGACACTCCCAGTGCCTCAGCAGTTGGATCCGCCGTTTCACGGCATCGGCGCAGCGGAGAACTTACCGCCAGTGTCGGTCGTTCTGCGACGGGCAAGCTAAGCAGCCAGTCACGCGCCGCCCCCGCCTGTGCCCGACCCGTGTCGTCGAGACCCGGGTCCTCATCATGCCCGCCCCAGGTCGACGAGGGCTTGCCGTGACGGATGAGATAGAGCCGCGCCATCAGTTCAATCCACCGTGAAGATATTAAGGTTGCCCACTTGGGTGACGGTCCCGGAACGCCCCACCTGCTCGGCCTGTTCCATGCTGGCCAGCATAGCTGGGTCCTGCGGCGTGTTGGCCACGAAGCGGCGACCAGCGGCATCCCGACCGATGACAATCCCCATGAATGGCCCCTCGCGCTTGTGCACCACCGTATAGGTCTCAACCGTGGCACGTCCTTGCGGCATCTCAATGACATCGGGATGCGGCAGGGCATCGATCTCGCGCTGCAGAACCGAAGGGGCCTCGCGCTCGAAAGGCTTGTCCGGTCGGCTCGTGGAATAGATCCCGGTCGACTGCTTGGTCAGATACCACCCGTTGCCGGTAACGAGTCCGTAGGCCCCGGGCTTATGCCTCAGCTTCTGCGACATCGCCGCGATGGAATGCATAACGTAGTTGTTTCCCGGCCCACCGGCATAGGGCAGTCCGCCGGTAACCGTCAGGCCGCGCGGATCGTCCAGAGACAGCCCCAGGTCCTCGGCGCCGACTTCCACCACCACGGGGAAGCAGGAATAGAGGTCGATCAGATCAATCTGGTCCAGTCCAATCCCGGCCATATCGAACGCGCGCTTCCCGGTCAGACGCATCGCCGGACTGGAGTGATAGTCCTGTCGATCCAGCGGAAACCATAGATCGGCGGCATCGGCGCAACCGTGCAGATAGACCCACTGGCTCTCCGGCACACCGAGTTCGCGGGCCTTGTCCACGCTGGCGATCAGCACGGCGGCGGACTGGTCGACCTCCATGATGGCGTTCAGCAGTTTCGGATAGGGGAAGCCAATCATCCGGTTGCGATCAGACACCGTGACCAGAGCCTCAGGGGTATGCTCGGTCGGGAACCAGGCTTCGGGATTATGCGCGGCCACGGCGCTGAAACCCGAAAACAAGCGGCCCAGACGCGCCTGATGGTCCGCAATTGACCTGCCATCCCGGGCGCGCAGGGCGTTTTCGAACAGGGGATATATGTTGATCGGGCGATTGAGGCCGTGGCGAGCTTCATATTCCGTGTTTCCGGCGCGGGCGTCGCCGACCCGGGCGGGCGGATCCAGCGTCTCGTCCTCGTCGGCTTTCCAGTCATCGAAGGACAGACCCTTGCCCATGCGCTTCATCGCTGAGCCCAGGAACTCACAGCCAACGGTCAGGGCGAGGTCGGTCTCACCGCGGGCGATCCGCTCGGCCAGCATGTTGATCAGATACTGCGGCGTGTTGCCGCCCATCTCGGAATAGACGCTCCAGCGCGGCGCAGCACCCAGGGCCTTCGACAGGCTGGCCGGAGGGTTCGTCGAATGAGGAATCATCCCCCGACGTGAGCCCGGCGAATCGATCGTGTAGCCGGCCACGGCGAGGGTATCGATCCCGGACATGCCCTGGGCGCCGATTCCGGCATCAGCCGCCGCACGTTCCGCCGCAATCTTCAGCAATGCCGTCGGCGACGGCGAAGACGCCGGAACGCCGCGATAGGTGAATTGGCCCACTCCAATCAAAACCGGGGTGCGATCACTCATCTTGCCTGCGCCTCCAACGCCTGTGGTCTGTCTGCCGGGGCCGAAATCCGCCCATTCGACGAGATTCAGGCCTGACTAGTTTTTGTACCTATGGCGCCTTAAAAACAGGCGTCGACACAGTTTCGCAAGGCGACCCGACGGCAGGCAACCATTGCCTGCTTGTCGAGACCGCTGGCTGCGTGCTGGGTCGCCTCCAATCGTTGGGCCGCACATGGCCCCCAGTTTCAAGTCGGATGCATGAAAAAAATCGAAGCCATCATCAAGCCGTTCAAACTCGACGAGGTGAAGGAAGCGCTCCAGGAGCTGGGCGTCCAGGGCCTGACCGTGATCGAGGCCAAGGGCTATGGCCGCCAGAAGGGCCAGACCGAGCTTTACCGCGGCGCAGAGTACGTCGTGGACTTCCTGCCCAAGATCAAGATCGAGGTCGTTGTCGCCGACGACCAGTTGGACCGCGTCATGGAAGCGATATCAGGTGCCGCCCGCACGGGCCGCATCGGCGACGGCAAGATTTTTGTTTCCGAAGTGCTGGATGTCATGCGCATCCGAACCGGGGAAACCGGCGACATCGCGATCTGATCATCTGATTTTGTTTATCGAGCTATACAGAAGGGGATAAGAACCATGGCATCCGCCAAAGATATCCACGACATGATCAAGGAAAAAGACGTCAAATACGTCGACGTCCGCTTCACCGACATTCGCGGCAAAATGCAGCACGTGACCTTCGATATTGATCTCGTCGACGACGATTTCCTGAACGACGGCACCATGTTCGACGGCTCGTCGATTGCGGGATGGAAAGCCATCAACGAAAGCGACATGAAGCTGCGTCCGGACCTGGATTCTGCAATCATCGACCCCTTCTATCAGCAGACCACGCTGGCTCTGTTCTGCGACGTGGTGAACCCCGACACCGGTACGCCCTACGATCGCGACCCGCGCTCGATCGCCAAAGCGGCGCTGAATTTCGTCAAGGCCTCGGGCATCGGCGACACCGTGTTCTTCGGCCCGGAAGCCGAGTTCTTCATCTTCGACGACGTGAAGTGGAATACCGCCCCGCACAACACCGGCTATTCCTTTGATGCCTCGGAACTGCCTGTGAATTCGGGCAAGGCCTACGACGAAGGCAACATGGGTCACCGCCCAGGGCCCAAGGGCGGCTACTTCCCGGTGAACCCGGTTGACAGCGCCCAGGACCTGCGCGGCGAAATGCTGGCCGTCATGGGCGAGCTTGGCATGAAGCCGGAAAAGCACCACCACGAGGTGGCCCCCGCCCAGCACGAACTGGGCCTGAAGTTCGACACCATGATCGTCATGGCCGACCGCCTGCAGCTCTACAAGTACGTGATCCACAACGTCGCCCACGCCTACGGCAAGACCGCGACCTTCATGGCCAAGCCGATGTTCGGCGACAACGGCTCGGGCATGCACGTGCACCAGTCGATCTGGGGTGACGGAAAGCCGCTGTTCGCGGGCGACAAATATGCCGGCCTCAGCCAGATGTGCCTCTGGTACATCGGCGGCATCATAAAGCATGCCAAGGCAATCAACGCGTTCTCGAACTCTACAACGAACAGCTACAAAAGGCTGGTGCCCGGCTATGAAGCCCCGGTGAAGCTGGCCTATTCGGCCCGCAACCGTTCGGCCTCGATCCGCATCCCGCACGTGGACAGCCCCAAGGGCAAGCGTCTGGAAGCCCGCTTCCCCGACCCGATGGGCAACCCGTACCTGACCTTCACCGCGCTGCTGATGGCTGGCATCGACGGCATCATCAACCAGATCGACCCCGGCGCACCGGCCGACAAGAACCTCTACGACCTGCCCCCGCGCGAGCAGAAGAAGATCCCCGAGGTCTGCGGCTCACTCAAGGAAGCGCTGGAAAATCTCGACAAGGACCGCGGCTTCCTGAAGGCCGGCGGCGTGATGAACGACGACTTCATCGACGCCTACATCGAGCTGAAAATGGAAGAGGTCATGCGCCTCGCCCTCCACCCTCACCCGGTGGAGTTCGACATGTATTACAAATGCTGATCGGCGAAAGCTGATGTGAATTGGGGCCGCGGAGCGATCTGCGGCCCTTTTTCGTATCTCATGCTAGCGGCTAACGATCATGCTCCGCAACACCGAGGGCATATGATGGCCAGGATCATCGCAAAGACCTTGGTAGGATATTCACCGGTCCTCTCGCCCATGCCAAATGCGCAGGACGAAGATCTGCCCCGCGTTGACTTGATACCTCAGCTCATAAGGTCCGACGAAGATCCGCCGCACCTCTTGAGGACTGAACTCTTCGAGACATCCACCGAGCCTCGGATGTTCCAGAAGGCGCTGTGGCGCCGCGATCAGCCGTTGCATCACTTTCGCGGCGGCACGCGGGTTCACCGGATCAAGAATGCTGTACAACCGCAGCACATCGCGCCGCGCCGTGGGCGCCCACTTCAATTCCATCCGCGCTCCACCTGTTAAGCGGGATCAAGGCCGGCCGCCCACGCCACCATGTCGGCGTGATCAATAAGCTGGCCAGCCGCGACCTCTTCCAAGGCTTCAAGAGTAAGGCGGCGATGCTCTTCCTCCCGGTCGACCCAGGCGCTCAGGGCCTGTTTGATGATCCATCCCCTAGAACGTTCCATCTGCAAGGCGAGTTCATCAACCTTCTCCGCCAGCGGCAGAGGTACGTGGGCGGTAAGCACCTTGGTGTTCATCGTGGCTACTCCGATGGAAGACGATTCATATCTCATCACTATCAATCAAAATAGGCTGTTCAAGCTGACTGTTCCCGTCGACGCAGCGGGAATCCGGGCCGGGCGTCCGCAATTGAGGTGATGAGCGGGCCGCAGTGCGATCTGCGGCCCTTTTCACCTCAAGGCTCACGTTCCACGCGCGTGCGGCGTGACAAGAGAGAGAGGTGGGGTACAGGCAAGCACTGGCATTGAGTTCCTCCGCCGATCCGCTCTAAGCATGGATGATCGAAACCCTACGGACCCGCCCAGTTGAAGTGCACATTCCTCGCCCTAGCGACCATCTTCGCGCTCGCCGTCTGTACGCCGGTCGCCGCCGAGCCCTCCGACGGGCCGCAGCCCTACCCCATGCCGTCGGCCATCGCTGCGCCCAGGGATGTCGCCTGGCCCGGCGTTATCCGCCTGGAGGTAGACGCCAGCGATACCGCGCGGCGGATTTTTCAGGTCAAGCAAACCCTGACCGGCGTGAAAGCCGGGCGCCTGACGCTGCTCTATCCCGAGTGGCTGCCGGGGAAACACTACGACTTCGGCTCGATCGACAAGCTGGCCGGACTGGTGGTTCGGGGGAACGGCAAGGTCGTCCCCTGGGCTCGGGATCCGGTCAATGTCTTCGCCTTTCATGTCGATGTGCCGCAAGGCGTCAGTGAGCTGAAGATAGAGTTCCAGTTTGTGTCACCCACCGCGCCCAATCAGGGCCGGGTGGTGGTGACGCCAGAGATGCTGAACCTGCAGTGGGGCATGGTTGCGCTCTATCCCGCCGGTTACTTCACCCGCAGGATCATGGTGGAGCCCAGCGTCAAACTGCCAACCGGCTGGAATTACGGCGTTGCCCTGGATACCGCGTCCCGCGACGGTGACGTGGCCCGCTTCAAGCCGGTGACTCTCGAGACCCTTGTCGATTCCCCGATGTTCGCAGGGCGCTATTTCAAGCAGTACGACCTTGATCCCGGCGCGAAGTATCCCGTGAGGATGAATGTCGTCGCCGATACTGCGGCCGAACTGGCCGCCGACGCCAAGACTCTCGACAAGCACAAGGCGTTTATCCACCAGGCCGACAAGCTGTTCGGCGTCCGCAATTTTGACCGCTACGACTTCCTTGTCGCCATCACCGATCGACTGGGCGACATCGGCCTGGAGCATCATCGGTCCAGCGAGAACGGTGTCGCGACCGGCTATTTCACTGATTTCGAGCAGGCCGTCGGCGACCGCGGACTGCTGCCCCACGAATACGTCCACTCCTGGAACGGCAAGTTCCGACGCCCCGCCGAGCTCTGGACTCCAAGCTTCAATGTTCCGATGCGCGGGTCGTTGCTCTGGGTCTATGAGGGGCTGACCTCCTACTGGGGCGATGTCCTGGGGGGGCGATCCGGCATGTCGTCGAAACAGGAGAGCCTGGATTCCCTGGCCCTGACCGCCGCGCAGTATGAGAACCAGACCGGTCGGCGCTGGCGGCAGCTCGAAGATACGACCTTTGATCCCATCCTCGCGCGCCGTCTGCCGCAGCCATGGCGAGGCTATCAACGCAGCGAGGACTACTACCAGGAAGGCCTGCTGGTCTGGCTCGATGCCGACACCCTGATCCGCGAAAAATCGGGCGGCAGGAAATCCCTGGACGACTTTGGCCGCCAGTTCTTTGCCGGCAAGGACGGCCAGTACGTCGTGAGTCCCTACACCCTCGACGATGTGGTCGCCGCGCTCAACGCCGTGCAACCCCACGACTGGGCCACGTTCCTCTCAACTCGCGTAAAGGACGTCGCGCCCAGGGCACCGCTGGACAGCCTGGCCCGCACCGGCTGGAAGCTGATCTACACCGATACGCCCACGGCCTACCTCAAGGCGGTCGAAGGCATTTCAAAGTCCACCGGCCTGACGTATTCCCTGGGCTTGTCACTCAATCGGGACGCCGACGTCACCGGCGTGCTGTGGGAGGGGCCGGCCTTCAACGCCGGGATCACCGTGTCCACAAAAGTCCTGGCCGTAAACGGACTCGCCTTCAGCGCCGAGCGCCTGAAGACCGCCATCACCGAGGGCAAGGCCGGCAAACCCATTGAGCTGCTGATCCGCAATGGCGACCACTTTCGCACCGTTTCGATCCCCTACACCGGCGGCCTGCGCTACCCGAAACTGGAACGGATAGACGGAACGCCGGACCTGTTGAGCAGGATTTTCGAGGCGCGGAAGTAGGTTCGCACCATTGCCATCGCCGGGCTGCGGATTGATACCGGGCGGACCAGAATCGGACCAACTTGCCCCTCTTATGCCCCAGTCCCCCGCCCGCCCCTTGCCCGACCTGTTCGATGACGCCCTGAACCCGGCGCCAGCCGCACCGTTGGCGCAGAGCCACGAGCCACGCCCGGATACCGGACCCCTGAAGGGCGGCGGCTATTCCGCCAAGGACATCGAGGTGCTGGAGGGCCTGGAGCCTGTCCGCAAGCGGCCAGGCATGTACATCGGCGGCACCGATGAGCGCGCCCTGCACCACCTGTTCGCTGAGGTGCTGGACAACGCCATGGACGAGGCTGTTGCCGGTCACGCCAAGCTGATCGAGGTCACGCTCGAGGCCGACGGTGCCCTTACCGTCAAGGATGACGGGCGCGGCATCCCTGTCGACCCGCACCCCAAGCACCCCGGCAAATCGGCGCTGGAGGTGATCATGACCGTCCTGCACTCGGGTGGAAAATTCTCCGGCAAGGCGTACGAGACCTCCGGCGGCCTGCATGGCGTCGGCATCTCCGTCGTCAATGCGCTCAGCGAACGCGTCGAAGTCACCGTCTGGAAGGACGGCTTCGAGTGGCGCCAAGCCTTCAGTCGCGGCAAACCTCTGGGCGGCATCGAAAAGCTCGGCCCGACGCGGAAAAAGGGCTCCGAGATCCGCTTCTCGCCAGATCCCGTGATCTTTGGTGACGCCGTAATGTTTCGTCCGGCCAGGCTCTACCGGATGGCACGGTCCAAGGCCTATCTGTTCGGCGGCGTCGAGATCCGCTGGAAATGCGCGCCCGAACGCATTCAGGACCATACCCCCGCTGATGCCACCTTCCGCTTCCCCAACGGCCGGGCCGACTTCCTGGGCGAGCGGATCAAGGACCTCGAAACCGTCACCCCGGAACCCTTCGCGGGTCGCTGGGAGCGCCCGGGCGAAACCGGCAAGGTCGAATGGGCCGTGGCCTGGACCCCCGCCGGGTTCGGTGAGGCCGACAGCTTCATGCAGTCCTACTGCAACACCGTCCCCACGCCCGAAGGCGGCACCCACGAGGCTGGCTTCCGCGCCGCCCTGACGCGGGGCCTCAAGCAATACGCCGAGCTTACCGGTGAAAAACGCGGCCTGATCATCACCGCCGACGACGTGCTGTCCCAGGCCGGTGCCTTGGTCAGCGTCTTCGTCGCCAATCCCGAGTTTCAGGGCCAGACCAAGGAACGCCTCTCCTCCTCCGACGCCCAGCGCCTCGTCGAAAAAGCGCTGGCCGACCCCTTCGACCACTGGCTGACCGCCCAGCCGAAGGCCGCCAGCGCTCTGCTGGAATTCGTCGTGGAACGCGCGGAGGAACGCCTCAAACGCCGCAAGGACAAGGAAGTCGCCCGCGCCTCGGCCACCCGCAAGCTGCGCCTGCCCGGCAAGCTTGCCGACTGCTCAGGCAGCGCCATGGACGGCACCGAACTGTTCCTGGTCGAGGGCGATAGCGCCGGCGGCTCGGCCAAACAGGCCCGCAACCGCAAGACCCAGGCGATCCTGCCCCTGCGCGGCAAGATCCTCAACGTGGCCTCTGCCACCGCCGACAAGTTCGGCGGCAACAAGGAGCTGTCGGATTTGCTGCTGGCCCTGGGCGCCCAGGCCGGTTCGAAATATCGCGACGAGGACCTGCGCTACGATCGCATCGTCATCATGACCGACGCCGACGTCGACGGTGCCCACATCGCCAGCCTGCTGATCACCTTCTTCTACCGAACGATGCCCGAGCTGATCCGGGGCGGCCGCCTGTATCTTGCGCTGCCCCCGCTCTACCGCCTCAGCCACGGCGGCAAAGCCGTCTACGCCCGCGACCCCGAGCACCGCGACCAATTACTGGCCACCGAATTCAAGAACAAAAAGCCCGAAATCAGCCGCTTCAAGGGCCTGGGCGAGATGATGCCGGCCCAGCTCAAGGAAACCACCATGGACCCGGCCACCCGCACCCTGGCCCGCGTCACCCTGCCCCGCACCGAGGAACTGGTCGAAGACCTGGTCGAACGCCTGATGGGCCGCAAGCCTGAGGCACGGTTCCAGTTCATCCAGGAGAATGCCGAGTTTGCGGTGGGTGAGCTGGATATCTGAGATGGCGAAACCCACGGCCCTCAACGAAGACTTCCTCCGCAGCCTGCCCGACACCGGCCCCGTTGTGATGGTCAATCTGGTACGCTTCCGCGAGAGGTCGCTGGATGGCGACGGATCGGGCTGGGACGCTTATGCGCGCTATTCCAAGGGCGACATGCCGCTCCTGAAAAAGGTGGGCGGCACGATCATCTGGGCCGGTACGGTCGAGGGCGCATCGTTGGGCGATCTCGGCGCTGGGCGTTGGGACTGGGTGGTGCTGGCGTTCTATCCAAGTCGTGCCGCCTTCCTGGAGATGATGACGTCTCCGGAATATGCCGCCATCAATGTCGATCGCGAGAACGGCGTCGAGGATCACGTGAACCTCTGCGCCCGCGAAACCTATTCCAAGGTCATGCTCAAACGAGCGTAGAATTCTGCTGACAGCTTACACAACCCAGCGTAATCCGACACCACTCTCACGCCGCTGCCCGCCGCGACGGCCGGATCAGCACCTCCGCTGAAATACCCAACCGGTCGTGCAACCTGCGGATCATGCCGATCGACAGGCTGCGCTTGCGGTTCAGCACCTCGCCATGCGTGT
>JANORH010000031.1:0-5207 GCA_031415215.1 Alphaproteobacteria bacterium
TCGCCGTCGGGGTTGATTGAGGCAGCGGCACCGGTGACCGCGTCGCCAAGCGCGGCGAGGTGGCGAACCAGGGTGCGCAGCTCATCCTCCGTATCCTTGGAGGTTTCACAGTCGGCTTCGTATTCGGCATAGAAGGTGGCGCAGGCCGCATTGTGAATGTGGTTGATGGCCTTAGCGCGGACGTCCGCCCGAACCTTCTGCGTCTCGGTCTCGATCTCACGCGTGGTGCGGCGATGCTCACGGGCCACGCGACCCTCAAAGGCCATGCAGAGACGCACGCCGCGATAGAGTTTCTCGACCGTGAGTGCGGCGGCCTGGACCGCCTCGGGCTCGATCGCCGTCTCAGCCTGGACAAACACCCGCTCGGCCAGCGCTGTGAGGCGCTCGCTCATATGGCGGGCCGAGGCTGCCTGACGGGCAGCGATTTCGTTGGGATCGAACATCGAGAGAAATAGAACATAACGCGAACATATTGTCAACGCCTTTCTTCAACGCGCATTATCTCGATGACAGTTGCGATGCCCCCGGATGCGCCGCCTCCCCGGCAAGGTCGAACCAAGGGTTGTCGCAACAGGCACCGAAACTCGCTCTACAGCTGGCCCGGTATGTAGCCAGCTTGGCTGCTGAGATTTGGAAGTACGCTCAGAAAGCGGACGTTCCGAACGATCACAACGGGGGGATTGCGGACATGGTGCGCATGCCAAATCGAGCGGATGGCAGGCCACCTTATCAGCGGCGACATCTATCCAAAACGCGGATCAGACACTCTGACCGAGTGGCGCGCCGCCACGAGCCGGACAGGTGACCGCACCCCGACAGATCTCAACATCAACCCAACTTCACCCTTGCGGAGCAGGGGCCATCCACAGATGACACCACCGCGCCGAGCGCGGCGTGACCTAAGGCGAGTTGAACCTCATCTCGGTCGCCTCGAACGACCAGCACCAGTACGGCGAGGCGCACCGACACGAGGCCCATGGGTGCCTGAAGCCGAGCCTCAGGTAGTCGGGGCCCAGGCACCGCGGCGGCCATGCACTAGGCCTTGACTGCGGCGCAGCCCCTCGGTTGGACAAACGGCCGGTGGAAGACATCGCGAACGCCGAATAGGCCAGGCGATTGCGTTCCGTCTGTCAGATCCTCCACCTCATTCTTAACGACCGTGGCGAAGTCGCGCAAACTGAGACCTGGACGACTGAGCGCATTGGCGACAGCGCCAGCAAAGGGGCTGTGGACTGCGCCTTCCGCGGTGTCCTGGGATATGGCACCGAAGGTGGTGGCGAAGAGGGCGGCGAACTCTCCGAAGTCGTCGCGTTTGCTGGCATCGTCGCCACGCAGGAGTACGGTCAGCGAGTTGCGATCACCAGGACCCGGGGCGACGAACGAGGACGCCGGCCGATTGTCGAGGCACATGTCAGCCAGCAGGATGTTGCGGCGCCCCGGAGCCCGCAGGCGCCTGACCATTTCTGCCAGCGTCAGGGCTACGATGGCCTCCTGGTGATCATCGATGCGGATCATGAACATGGCTTCGGCGGCGTCGGCGGGGCCGGCGTGGCAGCCATTGCCGCTCCAGTAGACAACCACCTGGTCGAATTGAGGCGCGCGGGCGGCTTCGTCCAGCATCCGTTCGACGGTTGCGAGATCCGGGTTCAGGGCGCTACGCACCTCGGCGCCCAAAGACCTAAAGGCCGAACCCACCAGCTTCAGATCCTCGGGTGGCGCGCGCAAGCGCGCGCTCTTCGAGCCTTCCTGCGCCACGATCAGCACGAGGGTCCGGTCCAGACGGCCAGCCCCAGGCGGCGACAGCCGGGTGCGCAGCGGTTCGCCCGCCAGCGTCAGTTCCTCGGTCGACTGATCATAGATTGCCGGGTGTTGGGGATGGTTCACGGTCGCGGCCAGGCACGTGACCTCCGCGCGGGTCGACTTCACGGCCATGTCCATGCTGACGTTGGGATGGAGCTGTTTCAAGAACGCCCGCGTGAAGACGCTATTGGGGTGGGGGTCGCTGTCGCCTAGGTCGTCCAGCGCTAACTCGCCCGAGCCAGCGGCATAGACGATGTAAAAGCCACCCGGCGCCTGGATGGAAGAAAACCCGACCCTCTGGCCTGCGCCACCGGGTATCCACGGAAACTCGCGGCATGCGTCCAGCACGATCATCGCCTGGCGGGGTGTCTTTGCAGAGATCCGGCTCAACAGCGGCGCCAGTTCGATGCTGGACGGAAACAGCGCCTCCGCGTTGCCGGAGGTCTCTATGGACGTAAGGTAATTGGACCCACCCGCCTGGAAGCCGTGCCCGGCATAGAAGAGCACCACCGAGCTCTCGGGATCAATTCGCCCGACAAACGCCTCGATCTCGTCCTCGAATCGCGCGCGGTCCGGGTTGAGACAGGTCGCGCCACCGTACCCTAGGGCGGTCAGTCGGGCGTGCATCGCGTTGGCGTCGGCGCCGGCGCGTTTTAGCGGGTCGAGGTGCCGATAGGCGTCGACACCGATCGTCAACGACACACGTCGACCCTCGGCCGGCTTCACGGATTCTGCAACGCGTCGCCGCGCGGGCGCCAAACCCGCCAAACCCGCCTGAGCCGCCGATGCAAATGGCAGGGCCCCTAGCGCTCCGAGCAACCCCCTCCGATCAAAACCGCCCATCCGCCAGCCCACCCTCCGGAAACCGCCACGACCGCCAATCCAAGCCCGTGCGCGTCAAGCTCTCGAGACTAGAGCATCGGGCTAGCGGTAGAAAGTCGGGCATCGCGTCATTGAGCTTCATCTGCCCGGGACGTCGGGCAGCTGGGCTGCGGCTACAGATTTAGCGTCAACGGATTGCGTTCTTTTCTGGCGCAGGGTCGCATCCACTGCTCGCCTGGCGTTCAGAATTGGCCAGAACTCGCCCCGGAGAAGCTCGTGTCCCATCGCGTGCGTTACTGGGCGGTGTGATCACCACGCTCTCCGGCGAAGCCGGGGTTGATCAGCCTGCCGGGATGGACAGGCTGACGAGGGGATCATCGCTCAAGGGGGCGAGGGTTTCCAGCGTCATATAGCGGGATCTCTGGATGGCCCATTCGTCGTTCTGCTCGAGCAGGATGGCTCCGACGAGGCGGATTACGGCGGCCTCGTTGGGGAAGATGCCGACCACCTCGGTGCGGCGTTTGATCTCGCCGTTGAGGCGTTCCAGCGAGTTGGTGGAGTGCAGTTTCAGCCGGTGGGCGGGCGGGAATGTCATGTAGGCCAGCACATCGGTCTCGGCGGCGTTGGTGCACGCCTGGGGACGGATCAGCGATCCTTGCTGAGGCTGGACTTCCGGTTTCCGGACCGCACCCAACTTCCCCTCCTGGCACAATGCGGTTGTCAGGACCCCCTCAGTCGAACGCCCGCTTTGGGTCGCTTCTCACCGTTGGATCAGCGCTGGAAACTCGCCGTTCCGGAGGGTGACGCTCCGGACCCGCCAGCGGCGAGAAACCGGAACAGACCCAACGACGGCTCATGGGACACTGCCGTCATTCCTGCCAATGCAGCTGAACGACGGCTTCTAACCAAAGCTGCCGTTCCAGCGATTGTTCGAGCGATGACGCCGAATCCGCCGGGGGAGGCGCTTGGGCATGTTCGAAAGCAAGATTGCAAAGCAGACTTGGCCGCAACCGTTTACCCTCCCCCGGCGGACACCCGGCAATGTCAGCGGAGACTTTTCCAAACCAGCGGCTTGTCTCAACGTGTGAAGACTGCACCGTGCGCCATGGCGTCACCCTTCCAGCCATGCGGCCATGGACGGCTATCGAAGCTGAATCCGACCTTTCCATCGACGTCGCGGAAAGCGGTGTCGATGCTCAGGGCCCCAGTTCCCTCGTCCAGCTTCAGCAGATAGGTGCGGTCGCCCGTCTGGCCTGAAGTGACGACGAGGCGCCGCATCTTCGGGTCCCACCCGGTCCAATGCGAGGAATAGCGTTCGTCCATGACAAGCCGCGAGACTTCGACGGGTCTGGAACCGTCGCGAATGTCGAGAACTACAAAGCCGTGAATGGAGGGCACGCTCTGGATGAAATAGTTGCCCACGATGGTCGGCACGCCGCACCAGCTACCCGGAAACTGGTGCACCAGTTTGGCGATAGGGTTTGGCGTGTCGATGCCGGTCACACGCTGCACCCCGCATGAAAGTGTCTGGACATAGACCGCTCCGTCCGGGCCAATACGCGCTTCTTCGGGCGAGACATGGCCGTTCAGCCTTGGTCCGGGATCAAGCCGGTATGTGCCAAGCAGCCGGAGGTCAGACAGGCGAAAGACCTGATAGGTGTTGCTGGTCAGCAAGAAGTCGTCACCCATCGGCGAATTGGTGACCAGCACCCGGTCGATTTCCGGGAGCACGACCAGGCTGTACGGCAGAAGCCCCTCGTCGCCGAAGCCCGGATCCGAATTGGCGACGGCACGCACCGCCTTGCCGCTCTCGTCGATCTCGACAATGCCGCCGGTCTTGCCAGTCATTGCCGCGTGGCCGATGTGTTCGCCTTGATCCGGATATTGAAAGCTGGACAGCACATTGCCATTCGGCAGGCGGAGAAAGCTGTGCGGCATGGCAAAGCCGCCAATGTTGCCGAACGACGCGACCTGCCGGGGTTTCAGGGGGTCGCGCAAATCCATGACAACCGTTCGACTTGCATTGTGGTCGTTCGCGAAGAGGAGACCACTCTCGGGCATCACATATTCCGTGTGATGGGGGTTGACGCTGGCCTGGTCGGTCGCTGCACTGGTGACAAGTTTGCCGAAGCCGGCCGAGTTCGGGTCGGCATCGATGACGGCGATGAAGTTGTTGCCAACCTTGGCGCGATCCCCGGCCCAAACGAAAAGGTAGTGCCCGTTTTTTTTCGGTGGCTCGGCCGCAGCCGCTCCGGCCAGCGCGAGCAATGCCGCAAAAGCAATCAGTGGGTTGCGTCGCATTTCCCCCTCCACGCTACCGGAGGCTGGAGGTAGCATACAGACCACTGGCTGCCCACGCGCAAACTCTTTCGGCCCCCTCGCCACACGCCCACCCCTTGACGACTGGAACAAAAGGGGACTATGAACAAAAACGGAACGCGTCCACGGGTTACCCACAGGCGCTCAACAGGAGGATGTTCGCGATGGTTCGTCTGGCCCGGGAATCACTGGCTTTTGCGTCGGTGGCGAGTTTTGTCTGGATGGTCTGCACGGTGGCCGGTCTGATGGGCTGACGCCATGCGCAT
>JANORH010000032.1:0-23292 GCA_031415215.1 Alphaproteobacteria bacterium
GCTGGCCGAGCAGTTATCGACGCGCATCTGGCAGCGGCTGGGGGTCGAGGAGGACGCCTATTTGCTCGTCGACGGGATCGGCATGGCGATCGGCGGCGCGGCGCTGAACACCACCTTGCGGGACCTCGCCCGGTTCGGCGAGATGATGCGCCAGGGCGGCGCGTTCAACGGCCAGCAGATCGTGCCCGCCGCCGTGGTGGCGGATATCGCCGGCGGCGCGGATCGCGACCACTTCGCCAAGGCCGGCTACGTCACCCTGCCGGGCTGGAGCTATCGGAACCAGTGGTGGGTGTCGCACAACCGGTTCGGAGCCTATACTGCGCGGGGCATCCACGGGCAGGCCTGTTATGTGGCGCCGGGTGCCGAGATGGTGATCGCGCGCTATGCCTCGCACCCGACGGCGGCGAATGGTAATGGCCCGTTGGATCGGGTGTCGCTGCCGGCCTATGAGGCGCTGGCCGAACATCTGCAGCGTGGCTGAACGAGGCGCGGCGTCAAATAGGCTGCTCGCCCGGAGAGACTTGCAAATTGGGGATGATGGCCCCAGTTCGGGTGTGCAAATCACCAATTGACGGGACCTTAGCTGATGACCGACCGGCCCCTGCCTTCGCTGTTCGAGCTGACGCCGCTCAATCCCGCCTATCGGGAGAATCCTCAGTCGCTCCTGGATGATCTCCGCACACGCTGTCCGGCGCATCGAGACGCGACGTCGGGGAGCCTGCTGCTGAGCCGCTACGAGGACGTGCGTGGCGTCGTCAATGATCGGGAGATGTGGCGCGACCCACTCCTGGCCGAAGAAGGCGCCACCCTGCAGCGTGGCCTGATTGCCGGGGTTGATCGCAGTCTCCCGCGGACCTCAACCACCAGCATCCTGATGCTGGACGACCCCGATCACGCCCGAATCCGTCAACCGCTCTCGCAGGCCCTGTACGCGCGCGTGGCCAGGTGCCGGGCGCAGGTCGAACACATCATCGACGCTACGCTGGACGGACTGCCGAAGGACGAGCCTTTCGACCTGATGGATCGCTTCTGCGTTCCCATTCCCATTGATGTCATTGCGTCGCTTCTCGGTGTTGATCCTGA
Organism: Alphaproteobacteria bacterium; assembly: GCA_031415215.1. Taxonomy (GTDB): domain Bacteria; phylum Pseudomonadota; class Alphaproteobacteria; order Caulobacterales; family Caulobacteraceae; genus Phenylobacterium. The sequence goes on from JANORH010000032.1 coordinate 1,084, forward strand.
CCGGCTGGGTGAGTTCCGGACATGGTCCGAGGGCATCATTCAAAGCCTCAATCCCTTCCGCACCCCGCAACAGACGACGGCGATGGAAGTCGCGAGCGTCGCGCTCAACGACTACTTCACGGAGACGCTGGCTGCGCGCCGGCTTGAGCCGCGGGACGATTTGATCACGGATATGGTGATGCTGCAGGCGGAGGGCGCTGTGCTTTCTGAAGCCGAGCTGCGGATCAATCTGTCCGCCCTGCTGGTCGCCGGTAATCTGACCACGACGGACCTCATCGGCAACGGCGTCCGACTGTTGATCCAGAACCCGTCCGAACTGGCGAAACTCCGAGCCGACCCCAATATCGTGAACTCGGTGGTCGAAGAGGTGCTGCGCTTCGAACCGCCCGTGGAGATCACCGGCCGTATTGCGCCCCGCGACATGGAGGTTGGCGGATGTCCGATGAAGCCGGGTCAGGCAATGTCGATGCTGCTGCGCGCGGCGAACCGCGATCCGGCAGCCTATCCTGACGCCGACAAATTTGATGTGAGCCGGAAGCACAAGTCGCACGTGTCGTTCGGTGGCGGCGCGCATATCTGCATCGGCGCGCCGCTCGCCCGTCTTGAGGCGCAGGTTGCGCTGGTCAAGCTGTTCGCGCGCTTTCCGAACCTGCGGCTGGCCGAGCCGGATGCGCCGCCGGTCTGGCGCACGCTTCCATTCTTCCGCGGCCTGGAGCGGCTGGACGTCATCGGCGGATAGCCAGGTCGACGGTCGGTTTCCCGACCGTCATTCCCGATCAGGTCGCCGGGCGAGGTGCTGGCGGTGTCCGGGGCCCGGATGGCGCATGTTTCGGCAGGACGGGCAGGTTGCCGATCATGCCGTCCGGACGGGCCTTGGCCAGCATCCGCTTGTAGGCGGGCCGGGCCTCGATCTTGGCCTTCCAGGCGGCGACCTTGGGGAACAGGGCACCGTCGACGATGTTCAGGCCGGTGGCGACGTTCAGCGGGAACATCATCATGATGTCGGCTCCGGAGAATTCCGCACCGCCGAACCAGGGATGCTTGCCCAGGAAGTCCTCGGCAAACTGCACAACGGCCTCGGAATCTACCGCGGGCGACCGCGTCGTCGGAGGATTGGTGCGCCAGGCGCGGTAGTCCGAGAACAGCCGGGCGGCCAGCGAGCCCTCGGCATAGTGCATCCACATCAGATGGTTGGGGTAGTCTCGGCTGTCCAGTGCGGGCTGCAGGCGGCCACCGGCATGGCGATTGAGCACCATCTCGATGATCGCACCGGACTCGACCAGAATCTGGTCGCCGTACTGCACGGTGGGCGCCATAGGCACGATGGGGCTGAGCGCCCGGATCGCGGCCATGGATGCGCCCAGGTTACCCCGCGTGAACACCAGTTTGTAGGGCATCTCCAGTTCTTCCATCATCCAGACCACCCGCTCGGAGCGGCGACCCTCCAGGTGGTAGATCGTGAAATCAGGCATCGGCAGGGCCGACCCCTTGGTCTTCTTGGCAGTTGCGGCCACGGCAGCTGGCGCGAACGCCAGACCAGCCAGTAGCGCCAACGAGCGGCGGGCGATGGGCAGGCTCATGAGAATCCTCCGGATATTTTTTGGTGTTCAAGACAGGGTACTTCCAGGCCAGCGTTAGCTGACATGGGATTATGCGCATCCAGCGCCACAATGAGCGCGTTGCTGGAGGTGCTGACCACACCCAAGCGACAACCGTGACCCTATCCCGAATCCATGCTCCGTCGATGTCTCAACTGCAAACCGTCGTGTTCAATCGCCGACTGCACCCTGCGCGTGGCTGCCGCATCGGTCATCCTGTCTGGTCTGGGCATTCATCGGTTGGCCGACGCCGAATTCAATACCGAGCTGGCCGATTTCGGACCTATCCCGAAGAAGGCAGACGCGCCAACGCCGCGCGCAGCTTGTCCGCCACGCCAGCTGCGGCGACCTTTAGCGCCGGATTGTCAATCGCGGCCATGGAAGCCACCGGATCGATGGCAGCGACTTCGAAGCGACCGTCGCCCATGTCCTGGACGATGACATTGCAGGGCAACATGGTGCCCACCTTGTCCTCCAGCAACAGCGCCTCGTGGGCGAGCGCCGGGTTGCAGGCACCCAGGACAATGTAGGGCCGGAACACGACACCCAACTTGGCCATCATGGTCTTGGCGATGTCGATTTCGGTGATGATTCCAAACCCCTCGCTGGCCAGAGCTTCGCGTGCCGCCGCGACCGCCACGTCATAGGGGCCGTTGATGATTGTGGAGACGTAGTAGGTCATGTCGGGCGGTCCAGATGCTGGTTTGTCCGCACACTAGCTCGGACGAATATCGGCCGTATTGACGGCGATCAACCGTTTTCAGAATACACCCAGGGCCAATCCCGCAGCCATGGCTGCGCCCAGCTCTGCTGAGCTAACAAGATCAGTATCGGTCAGCTGTTTTGAAGCCAGAATGACCTCGGGCGATTGGGCGTGGGTACACAAGATGATGGGCTCGGAAATGGGTTTCAGCCGCCATCCCGTTGCGATCCGGGCCAGCTGTCGCGCCGCACCGGTCCCGTCGCTGCCCGCAGCGATCAGGTGGGCGTAGGGACGACCGTTCAGGCGATCGAGCACGCCGTAATAGGTGCGGTCGAAGAAGGCTTTGAGTTCGCCGGAGAGGGCGGCCAGGTTTTCCGGGCCGGCGAATATGTAACCGTCGGCTGCCAGCACGTCTTCAACACTGGCGGTTTCCGCAGTCATCATTCGGACGTCTATGTCTGGTTCCTGACCAGCGCCGCGTGCCGCTGCCTTCGCCATAGCTCGTGCGGCCCCGGTCCGTGAGTGCCAGACAATCAGAAGACGTTTCATTCGGTCAGTCTAGCTTGGTTGCAGGCTTGAAACCCACATCCGCTTGCACCGCGTGGCTGGCAGCCTAAAGCTGGCCCTAACAAACGTTTGGGCAGGGGATGGATAGATGATCGCGCGTACTCACTTTGCTGTGGCGCTCACCGCCGTATCGCTGGCGCTGGCGCCGATGTCCGCTGGCTATGCACAGACGGTGCGCAAGCCCGCCGCCGCCAGACCAATGGCCCTGGCCCCCGCAGTCAGCCCCGAATCATTGGGATTCGACAGTGCGCGTCTGGCCAGGCTGGACGCCTACATGGCCGGCACGGTCGCCAATGGGCGTGTGGCCGGAATGACCACTCTGCTGGCGCGTCATGGCAAGGTCGTGTCGTTCAAGACCTACGGCAAGTCGAACCTGGAAACCGGTCAGCCGATGACCCAGGATGCGATCTTCCGCATCTATTCCATGACCAAGCCGATCACTGGCGTGGCCATGATGATCCTGTTCGAAGAGGGCAAATGGCGCCTCGATGATCCGGTCACCCGCTACATTCCGGAATTCAAGACCCTCAGGGTGATGAGTGGCACAGACAGCGTCGGCGCACCGATCCTGGAGGATATGAAGCGCCCGCCCACCATGCGGGAAATTATGAGCCACACGGCAGGCTTCGGTTACGGCCTGCAGGACGAGCATCCGGTCGACAAGATGTATCGCGAGAAGCGCGTACTTGGCTCAACCAGCCTCAAGGAGATGATCGACCGCACAGCGACGATCCCGCTGGTCTACCAGCCGGGGACCTCGTGGCGGTATTCGTCTGCGGTCGATATTCAGGGCTACATCGTGGAGAAGCTTAGCGGCCAGACGTTGGGCGCGTTCATGGAAAGCCGGATCTTCAAGCCCTTGAAGATGACGGACACCGCCTTCTTCGTCCCGGCTGCTAAGGCCAGTCGGTTGGCCGAGGTCTACGCGGCAAATCGCGAGACCGGCAAAATCGAGCCCGCGCGGAAAGTGTTCGGCAACGACATGCCCACCTATCTGACGCCGCCAGCCGCAGAGTCGGGCGGCGGCGGCCTCGTGGGCACGACCATGGACTATGCCCGTTTCTCCCAGATGATCGTGAACAAGGGCGAACTTGACGGCGTGCGTATCCTGGCGCCGTCGTCGATAGAGCTGATGGGCACCAACGTCATTCCCAAGGATGTACTGGTGAATTCCAACGGTACCTCCGGATCCCGGTTCAACGAGGCGGTGGGCTTTGGGCTGGACTTCATGGTCGTCAATGATGCGCGCGCTGCGGGCACCAATCAGGGCGATGGAAGCCTCAGCTGGGGCGGCGCGGCGGGCACCTGGTTCTGGGTCGATCCTACCAACGACCTGATCTTCGTGGGCATGATCCAGCGCATGGGCGGCAGTGGTGGCGACGATCTTGGTGGCATGGCGCGGACCTTGACCTATCAGGCGCTGATCCATCCGGAGAAGTAGACGCCGCAATCGGGGCGCGGACAGGGGAGCATTTTCTTGACATTCAGGGGGGTACATGCGCCCTTCCGCGCCTCACAAATCAGCTGAATTCTCCCGAGAAAATGCACGTTTACCGCTCTCATACCTGTGGCGCGCTTCGCGCCGACGACACTGGCAAGACGGTTCGTCTGTCGGGCTGGATCCACCGCAAGCGTGACCACGGCGGGCTGATGTTCGTGGACCTGCGCGACCACTATGGCCTGACCCAGCTGGTGATCAGCCCCGAGACGCCGGGTTTCACGGTCATTGAGCGCCTGCGTGCCGAGAGCGTCATCCGTGTGGACGGCGAGGTTGTTGCCCGCTCCGCCGAGACCCAGAACGCCAACCTGCCCACCGGCGGGGTCGAGATCCGGGTGCGCGAGATCATGGTGCTGTCAGAGGCGTCCGAGTTGCCGCTGCCGGTGTTTGGCGAGCCTGACTATCCGGAGGAAATCCGGCTGAAGAACCGCCACCTGGACCTGCGCCGCGAGACACTGCACCGGAACATAGTGCTGCGGTCAAAGGTGATCCATTCGATCCGTACCCGGATGATCGGGCAGGGGTTCCTTGAGTTTCAGACCCCGATCCTGACAGCGTCGTCGCCGGAGGGCGCGCGCGACTTCCTGGTGCCGTCGCGCCTGCACCCGACGAAATTTTACGCCCTGCCGCAGGCACCGCAGCAGTTCAAGCAGCTGTTGATGGTCTCGGGCTTCGATCGTTATTTCCAGATCGCGCCCTGCTTCCGCGACGAGGACCTGCGCGCCGACCGCAGTCTGGAATTCTATCAGCTCGATGTAGAGATGAGCTTCGTCACTCAGGACGATGTGTTCGCCGCCATCGAGCCGGTTATGCACGGTGTGTTCGAGGAGTTTGCGAACGGCAAGCCGGTGACGCCATATCCGTTCCCGCGCGTTCCCTATCGGGAGTGCATGACCAGGTACGGCACCGACAAGCCAGATCTGCGCAACCCGATCATCATGCAGGATGTGTCGGACCCGTTCCGAGGCGGCGGCTTTGGCCTGTTCGCCCGGATTCTCGAAGACAAGAAGAACGCCGTCTGGGCGATCCCGGCTCCGAAGGGCGGCTCCAGAGCCTTCTGCGATCGCATGAACAGCTGGGCGCAGGGCGAAGGTCAGCCGGGCCTGGGCTACATCTTCTGGAGTGAGGACCAGGGCGGCTGGGGTGGCCCGATTGCCAAGAACCTGGGTCCTGACCAGACCGACGTGGTGATGCGTCAGATCGGTATGGGGCAGGGCGACGCGGCCTTCTTTGTGGCCGGCGACCCCAAGGCTTTCGTGAAGTTCGCGGGCTCGGCGCGCACCAAGGTGGGCACGGACCTGAAGCTGGTGGACGAGGATCGTTTCGAATTTGTCTGGATCGTCGATTTCCCGATGTTCGAGATGAACGAGGAGACCAACCACGTTGATTTTTCTCACAATCCCTTCTCGATGCCACAGGGTGAACTGGAGGCGCTGAACACCAGGGATCCTCTGGATATCCTGGCCTATCAGTATGACATCGTCTGCAACGGCTATGAGTTGTGCTCAGGTGCCGTCCGGAACCATCTTCCCGAAATTATGGTCAGGGCGTTCGAGATCGCCGGCTACAACGAGAGCGTCGTCGAGGAGCAATTTGGCGGCATGCTGAACGCGTTCCGCCACGGCGCGCCACCGCACGGGGGCCTGGCACCTGGCATTGACCGGATCGTGATGTTGCTGGCCGGGCAGACCGCCATTCGCGAGGTCATCGCCTTCCCGCTGAACCAGCAGGGCCAGGATCTGATGATGAATGCGCCGTCGGAAGTCGACGACAAACAGCTGAAAGAGTTGAATATTCGCTTGGCTTCCCAGTTTAAGGTCTGAGGGCGGCCAGTCGCGACCCATTATCGATGCACCGACGTGGGACCGGGTGGCACCGGCGGCGCACGCAAATCCAGACGACTGCCCTGGCGATTTCCGCGGCAGCTTCGTGGAACCAGGCCCCGCGGCAAGCGGGTTCCGGGGCCGGAGCAGGCGTCGTCGATCTGGTTCTGGGTTAGTCCGACGGCGCTGGACAGGTCGGCGCCGGCAAGTTCGGCCCGCGACAAGTCCGCATCGCGGAAGTCAGTGCCGTTGAACCTGGCGTTGGTGAGACTGGCGCCGTTCAGATCCGCCGAACGAAACGAGGCGCGCGCGAATTCTCCAGCCGTCAGGGACGCACCCTCAAGGTCGGCGTCGCGAAAGCTGGCACCCGAGCCGTCCGCGCGTCCGAAGCTGGCACCTCTCAGTCCCGCGGATCGAAAACTGGCGTCCACAATCCGCGCACCCGAGAAATTCGCTCCCGTGGCCTTGATGTCCCGCAGTTCCGCGCGAGATAGGTCGGCCCGTTCGAATGAGACGCCCCGTAGGGTCGCTGCGCGCAAAACCGTCCCGATCATGATTGCGCCGCGAAACGCCGTGCCGCTGGTTTCCGCGTCCGAAAAATCAGCCAGCGACAAGGTCGCGCCACTAAATGTCACACCCATGGCATTGGTGGACTTCAGCGAAGCGCCGGTCAGGTTCGCGCCAGTGAAATTGGCACCGCTCATGGAAGAACCGTTCAGATCGGCCTTCGTCAGGTTCGCACCGGTGAAGTTCGAGGCGAACAGCCTGGCGTCGCGCAGACGGGCACCAGACAAGTTCGCTCCGGTGAAATTGGCACCCGTGATCCTGGCGTTGGACATGTTTCTGCCCGCCAGTTCACAGTTCTTGCAGGATCCGCCGAAAGACGTCAGGCGCAAGACCTCGCGGTCGCCGGCCACTGCAGCGCCACTGACCGAGAGGGTCGAGAAGGCTGTGGCGAAAGCGATCAGAAGAGAGGGTAAATGCATCATGGCGGGGGTAAGATCTCGAAACTCAGGCGACACCTCTGCCTGCCGTGATCCCGAGGCGCCACTTAAATCGCGGTAATTCTTGAAGACTTAGCCAGCCTGGCCTTCAGGTGCGCGACCAGCCCGAGCGCCACAGGTCTCGCAAATCATCGCCTGAGCCTTGCGAACTACAGCGATGTCACCACAGGCAGCGCACACTTCTGCGGACCGCAGAGCGGCCGGCCCGGCACCCCTGTTTGCGCCCGGCAGGAAGACCAGATTGTCCGGTGCCGCGCCGCGCGCGAACCCGCGCGAGATGAACCGGGACGCGGACTGAGGCTCTTCCGTGGAGATGGCATCGGCCTTGCCATGGCCCAAGCCGTCGGCGTTTAATTCCCCCGGGTCAGCGTTTCCCAGGTCATCGCGCCCCAGATAGCTGATCCCCAATTCCCGAAAGATGTAATCGAGGATCGAGGTCGCCGATTTCACCGTGTCGTTGCCGGTAACCGGACCCGCAGGTTCAAAGCGCGTGAACACAAAAGCGTCGACAAAATCCTCCAGGGGAACGCCATGTTGCAGGCCAATGGAGATGGAGACCGCAAAGTTATTCATCAGGGACCGGAAGGCGGCACCTTCCTTGTGCATGTCGATGAAGATTTCGCCCAGCTCGCCGTCATCGTACTCGCCAGTGTGTAGATAGACCTTGTGTCCGCCGACGCTGGCTTTCTGAATGTAGCCCTTGCGACGATCTGGCAGTTTGCGGCGGGTGCGGTCGCGCTCGACAATTCGCTCCACGACGCGGGCTTGCGGCTCCGGCGCAGGCGTGCGGATGGGCAGGTCGGCGACCAAGGGAACATCGAACAAAATCAGCGCCGGCGGTCCCTCCCGCCTGATCCTGACCGCGATCTCATGCGCGCCAAGAGCGGCCGCAACGGCCTGCAGGTCGGCCTCCCAGGGAAGCGTGACATCAAGGACCGGTGGCACATCCAGCACTGGCGCAACGGCGCGCAACATGGCGAGTTGGACATCAAGCCCCAGTTCAGCGGCGTTCCGAAGGGCGCAGAGTTGGACGTCTGTAAATTCTGCGGCCGTGGCCAGACTGTTGGTGCCCAGGATGTAGGCTTCGGCTAGCGCGACGACACCTTCGGAAAACCCGGCAAGCGCCAGGACGTCCAGCTCGCGATCTTCCAGTTGCGCCTGTGTGGCGCCGAGTACATCGCGCACAAATCCCGCGCCCACGACATGCGGCGCGAAGGCGTCGGACAGTGTCCGGACAAACGGCAGTTCCGCCTGTGCCGCGCCGATTTCCAGATCTGTGAACCCTTTGGCGACCAGCGTTTGGGTGTTGACGCCCGGGGCATCTGCAAGCGTGCGATGACCTAGCACGGTCGCAAGAGCGACCTCGAGATCGCAGTCCAGAGCCTTCAAGCCCAGGATTGCCGCTTCGGATAGCACGCGCACGACTTCGCCATCCGAGGTTTCTGCCACAGTCGCCGGGCCGTTCCAGGGCACTGCGTCGAGGCGCGCACCCAGGCGCAAAGCGATTTCGGGATCCGACAAAACGCCCAGTCGGACGTCCAGGTCGAGGTCGCCGACGGATTGTCTCGCCGACATGAACAGGTTTTTGACAGCTTGCCGGGCTGCATCACTATCGTAGTTGAAACCCTGAGCGACCAGCCACTCGCCAATGCCACCTAACGCCAGCAGGTATGGGCCATCCGACTCTGCGGCAAGCGCGGTCACGGCCAGTTTGATCCGGGCTGCAAACGCCACGTCGTCAAAATCGCCGTCGCGCCAAAGACCCATGAGTTCCAGCCCCGCGACCGGGAACTGCGCGGCCTCGGCGATGGTCTCCGCGTCCTGACGCGACTGCGCGGCGACAACGCGTCCGGTCGTCCAGGCGGCGCGGGTCAGCGAGGGTGTCGGAACATTCACCGCCACCACCGGCGTCGTGGGCACCGCCGCGGGCGCGGAACACACCCACGTGCTCTCCCCGGCGTTGGCGAGCGCGATGGCGTCCATGATGGTGGCGTCGGCGACACCGACGGCACGGGCTGCTTCGGCAGCGCGCGCCAGGCTGGTGTTGCGCCGGGGGTCGGCGCAGGCGTCAGGCGCGCCATCGCAGCGCAGGACCGCGTCCATGACCGATTGCAAGCGGGTCTCTATGGCTCCAGCTGCGGCCTGGGCTGCTTCGCGCCCCCGATGGGTCGCCGTCAATCGTTCCAGATCATCACGACCGGCTTCCAGCATCTTCAGCGGCGCGGATGGCGGTGAAAGTGCAATCGCCCCCAGTTGCATGGCCTCGGCGATGGCCTCACGGAACCGGGTGCGGGCGCGCAAGTCTTTGGTCAACCCTTTGGCTTGCGCCTTGCTGGCCAGATCATAAGCATATTGTTGTATGGCCGCAGCCAGGTCGGTTTGCCCACCGGCCCAATCGATCCAGGCTTCGACCCGGGCATTGGTAAAATGCGCAGGTGCCTCGACCTCAATCAGCCGATCACCCAATTCCAGGGTCCGCCCCTCGATCCCCGCGCGCGACGTTTCGCTGCTCATCGCCGACTCCCTGAGACCGATAGCGTAGGCGTGGCCGTTGGTGTCAGGCAATAGATGTTGCGTCTTCCGGTGCGGTCATCCCCAACATATTGCGAAATTGAGGGTCGCTGCCAGCTGCTGGACGCCCATTGAGCCGGCCCCTATAGTCCCGGCCAATCCCGCTTCCAGTGAGTCATGATTTGTCCGTCCTGAAGACGATCTTCACCTGGTGGAATGGTGCCACGACCGGCATCTATTTCACGGTTGCCAAGCGCGGCCGTTTCGTCGGCTCTGACGAACTCGGCAATCGCTATTTCGAGGCGCGGGATGATCGCGACAGCTATGACCGCGGACGCAAACGCCGTTGGGTGATCTACAAGGGTTATGCTGACGCCTCCAAGGTGACGCCGGATTGGCATGGCTGGCTTCGCTACACATTCGATGAACCGCCTACGGTCGAGCCTTTTGTGGTGAAATCCTGGGAGAAGGGCCATCTGCCCAACCTGACCGGGACCATTCACGCGCGGCGCCCGCAAGGGGCAATCTCGCAGGGCGGTGACCGTCAGGCCGCGACCGGCGACTACCAGGCCTGGAAGCCAGACTAGCGGTGACGCCAGTTCGCACCTCGCCCCGCCGACTGCGCCACACTGGGCTAGGCGTGTTGGCGGCTGTTCTGGCGTCCGGCATTGTCTCGGCACAGCCGATACCGCCAGTGCCGGTCGCCCCGAGTGCGCCCGTTCTGCCAGCTGAGAGTGCCCCTGCGCTCGAAGAGCCCCCCCCGGCGACCGTGGCGGCTCCGACAGGTGACCCGACGCCAGGGCCGGTGGCCGATCAGGATGTCAAGCCCGCCATCCCGCCAAAGGAACGGGTGGCTGAAAAGCTGGTCGAAACGGTCGTGCGGCGGGAGCGATACAACATCGCCGTGTTGCAGGCCCTGGACAAGGTCACTGCAGAGACCCTCCGGTTCGAGGCCGAGGTTGGGCGCCCGGTCCGGTGGAAGGGCCTGATTTTCACCGTCAGCGCTTGCGAACGCTCGGCACCTAATGAGCCCATCGAGGACGCGATCGTCTATCTGACCATAGACTCTCAACCCCGACCTCAACCGGGTCGGCTCAGCCCGCCGCCGCGTGGTGCTTTCAAGGGCTGGATGTTTGCGTCGTCGCCTGGCCTGAACCCCGTGCAGCACGCCAGCTACGATGCCTGGGCGATCAGTTGCAGGACCAATGCCCCGGACAAACCGGTCGCTGCCGTCGCTAACCGCGGGCCTGCAGCCAGTTCTCCGCCGGTTTCGCCGCCCAAGTCCAAGCCTGTTGTTGCTGCTGTCAAGCCGCCCGCAGAAACCGCGCCCGTCTCCGAGGGTCCCGCAACTCCATAGAATGCAGCCGGCGCCGCCAGGGCTGATTTCAGGCGTCGTTGGTACTGCGCACGGCTAATCTCCAGAGCCCCGAACTGGGTCAGGTGTTCGGTCATGAACTGCGCGTCGAGCAGCAGGTATCCCCCTGCGATTAGCCGTCCGACCAGCTGGACCAAGGCGACTTTCGACGCATCGCGACGGCGTGAGAACATGCTTTCCCCAAAGAAGGCCCCGCCCAACGAGACGCCATAGAGTCCGCCCACCAGTTCACCCTCCAGCCAGCATTCCACACTATGGGCGTGCCCGTGTCTGTGAAGCTCCAGATAGAGCGCTTCGATAGGCCGATTGATCCAGGTCTCGGTCCGTCCCGGCCCAGACGCGGCACAGGCCAGTACGACCTCGTGAAAGGCCGTGTCGACCCGCACCTCGAAGGGATCGGCCCGCACTGTGCGCGCCATGCGCCGCGAGACGTGAAACCCGATCAATGGAATGACCCCGCGCTTCTCCGGGTCAATCAGAAAGACCTGTGCGTCTTCCCTGGCGTCGGCCATGGGGAATACGCCGCGCGCGTAGCACTCCAGCAGGTCACGGACGTCGAATTCAACCATGACCTTCGTCTAGCCGTCCGCGATGACCCGGGAAACAGCCACTCTGCTGCGACGCCGATCAAAAAGTCGGTTCGTCAGCGAGGAACACGATCTTGTTTGTCGGATCGAGCATGGCTTTTGCAGCGTCCTTGAATCCGACGCGGCGTGTGATCACGTGCTCCGGATGCAGAGCGCCGCAGGCCATGAGCTCAAGTGCGTCATGCATGCAGGCCCGCGCGTGCACCCTGCCGATCTTTAGGGTGATGTTGCGACCATACATGTCGCGCAGCGGTGTCGGCGTCCGTTCGCGAAAGTCGCCGTACGTGCGTTGGCACAAGCCCTCGTAGTCGGTGCAGCGGATCGCAAATGCCAGTCCATCCTCGTCACCGCTCGCATCAATGGTAAACGGGAAGCTTCCGACTGACGGCGTATCGACCGTCACAGCGAGGTCAATCGTCTCGGCACCCAGACGCTTTGCCAGGGCCAGGTTTCGCGGACTGTTGTCCACAAAGACAACCTTGCCCGCACCAAGGGCGATAGCACACTGAACGATGTGGAGCGCAACGCCTGCAGCGCGACCGCTGACGATCAGTATTCGACTGCCCGGTCGTGATCTGAGGGGCCCGGCAACAAGCGAAAGCGCAGTAGCCACGTTGTCCGTGACCCCGGCGAGCGCTTCCGGCTCCAGCCCCTCCGGAGCGTGCATAAGCATGTGATCGGCGAACGGGACCCTCAGGAGGTCTGAGAGACCGCCGCCGTAGTCGACGCCCGATAGGGGTGCCATGCCATAGGAGGACCGATAGGGCAGGGTCTCACAGAGGCCGGTCAGGCCGGCGCGACAGCGGCCACAGGTCCCGCAACTCAGCTGAAATGGGACGAGGACCCGATCCCCAGGCTGGAAATTCTGGACAGTGTCACCGACGTCGACGACTTCTCCATAGGTCTCGTGACCAAAGGCGAAGGGGCCAGGCATCCCGGCAGCGCCTGTCGCGATGGAAAAATCGAGATCGCATCGAGTGACAGCAAGTGGCCGGATGACGGCGTCTCCATCCGATAGCAGCCTAGGGGCTGGCACATCCCACCACTCGAGCAAGTCGGCGGCCACATAGGTGAGTTGTCTCATGCGACGGGCTCCGGCAGGCGCGTGATAGCGATGGACATGGCGACGCGCCCCAAGGGTCCTTCGGCGTCATGCAGCATCGCCCAGCCGGCACCGATAGAGGCGGTGGACCAAGCGGTGGCGGCGTCCAGACCAATCCACTCGCCACGCGGTGCGCGAACGAGATGTACCGACAAATCCGCATTCGGGATCGCGACCAATGGTCGACAGAAGCTGCCCATTGGCGGAACGACGCCGTGAGCCCAGTCAGCGACAGCCAGCACCCGACCGATCACGGAGGCAGGCGTCTGAATGGGCCTGATTTGCCGAAACCAGAGAACACTGTCATCGGCTAGGCGAACGTCCATGGTGTCCATGAACCAAACACCACCGTGAGGCGCGACACGCGACTGCACAGGCATTGCTTCCGGTCGAACCGGACGGTCGGGCGGAGTGGGCAGGTCTGGATCCTCGTTCGGTGCGATGAGTGTCGCGCGCTGCACGGCGACGCGGCCTTCCGGTGCGAACAATTCTGCGTCGATGACGCTCACGCGGCGACCCAGGCGTAGCGGTGTCACCACTACTCGTAGTGGCGCGATGGGGGTGGTCTTCAGATAGTGGGTAGAGACGCTGGCGATGAAACCTGGATACACGTCTTCGATGGCGGCGCTCATTAACGCCGCCACAGCGCCCCCTTGAACGCCCTTGTAGGGGCCGCGCGCATATTCGCCAGGCATCCAGGAGCCATCGGATCGTTCGGTAAAGATGGGCTTCATGATGTCGCTTTGGATGTTTGAATAGGTGGGCAAACTCTGCTGGACAGACCGAATTCAAAAGCGAAACATACATCGGATGCATGAGCTGAATTCATCTGACGGGCTTCCGCGTGATCTTCCTGTCACCATCCTCAGAACGTTCGACGCGGTGGCGAACGCAGGCAGTTTCAAGGCTGCGGCTGAATCACTTGCGCTGACGCCGTCAGCCGTCAGTCATCAAATGAAGACCCTGGAACAAAGACTTGGCGTGGCTCTGTTTCGTCGTCAGGGACGGACCGTTGCGCTGACAGACGCCGGTGAGGTTTTCGCCGATCACGTGCGCCAGGGATTCATGGCTTTCCAACGCGGGATATTGGCTACCCGCAGCGGGGACCGGGCCCGGCAGATCCGGGTCAGCGCGTTGGAGTTATTCAGCCAGCTGGTGCTGATCCCGAACCTGGCCGCCTTTGCGGAGATGTGGCCTCGTTACGATGTGAGAATCGAGACGACGCCGAGGTTCGCTGACTTCGATCTGGAAGATCTGGATATTGCCATTCGCGTTGGCGATGGCCGTTGGGCGGACCTCAAGAATACAGAACTGCTTCGCATTACCGGCGCGCCGGTTGCGAGCCCGGGCTTTCTGTCGGCGCATAGATGCCAATCGCCAGGCGACATGGTCCATTCGCGCCTGATCCATGACACGGCTCAGCCCCAGGCCTGGCGCATCTGGCTGGCGGCTCAGGGTGTGGAACGATCAGATGAAACGGGTGACTTGTGGATGGATAGCGCGCCGGCGGCCCTGCATGCCGCCGAGCAAGGCCTGGGCGTCGCCTTTGGCATTGATCCGCTTGTCCGGGCCTGGCCGAGGTTTGGACAGCAACTGGTCCTGGCTCTACCCGGTTTCACGGGACCCTATAGTCGCTATTGGCTCTCCTGCCGACGGGGCGCAGATCGAGATCCCAAGATCAGGGCTTTCTCCACCTGGTTGCGCGCAGCCTGCCGAGACCTTGCTTAACCGGCGTTAGCCGCCATCCAGCGTTCCAGCCAGTGGATATCGTAGTTTCCGTTCAGGATATCTGGCTGCTGCAGGAGCTCCTGGAATAGGGCGATGTTGGTGTCGATGCCGCCAACCACGATTTCCCCAAGGCATCGGTTCAGGCGCGCAATGCACTCATCCCTGTCTCGACCATGAACAATCAGCTTGCCGATCAGGCTGTCGTAGTACGGTGGGATCGAATAGCCGGCGTAGAGGGCGCTATCCATGCGCACGCCTAGCCCGCCGGGCGCATGATAGTCGGTGACCAGACCGGGTGAGGGCGCGAAGGTCTTGGGATTTTCGGCGTTGATCCGGCACTCGATGGCGTGGCCTTCGAACACGATGTCAGACTGCTTGAACGACAGCGGCAGGCCGGCGGCGATACGGATCTGTTCGCGGACCAGGTCGATGCCGGTGATGGCTTCAGTAACCGGGTGCTCCACCTGCAGGCGAGTGTTCATTTCGATGAAGAAGAACTCTCCGTTCTCGTAGAGGAACTCAATGGTGCCGACGCCCAGGTAACCGATGGCCTTGATGGCATCGACCACCACCTTGCCGATTTTGGCGCGACCGGCGGCGTCGAGGGCGGGTGAGGGGGCTTCCTCCAGCACTTTCTGGTGGCGACGCTGGAGCGAACAGTCGCGTTCACCCAGGTGGCAGACGTTGCCGAAGCTGTCGGCAATGACCTGGAGTTCGATATGACGGGGCGTCTGGAGATAGCGCTCCATATAGACCGCGTCGTCGCCGAACGCGGCCTTGGCCTCGGAGCGTGCCGTCTGGACGGCTTCGACCAGATCCGCCTCTGATTTGGCCACCTTCATACCGCGACCACCGCCCCCGGCGGCGGCTTTGATCAGGACGGGGAAGCCGATTTCCTTGGCTGCGGCCAGCGCCTCTTCTTCGGTTGTCACCGCGCCGTCCGAGCCGGGCACCACAGGGATACCCACCGCCCTCACCGCTTGTTTCGCGGTGATCTTGTCGCCCATCATGCGGATGTGCTCGGGCTTGGGGCCGATGAAGGTGAAGCCGTGAGCGTTCACGATCTCGGCAAAGCGGGCGTTTTCCGACAGGAAGCCGTAGCCGGGATGCACAGCCTGGGCGCCGGTGATCTCGCAGGCAGCGATGATCGCCGGGATATGCAGATAGCTTTTGGACGCCGGGGCCGGACCGATGCAGACGCTCTCGTCGGCCAGCCTGACCCACATGGCGCTGGCATCAGCTTCGGAGTGCACGGCCACGGTGGCGATGCCCATTTCCTTGCACGCCCGGTGAACGCGCAAGGCGATCTCGCCGCGATTGGCGATGAGGATTTTGTCAAACATGGCGCTATTCGATGATCGCGAGCGGTTCACCGAACTCCACCGGCTGACTATCCTCGATCAGCACCTCCAGCACCTTGCCGGCGCGCGGGGCGGGAACAGGGTTCATCGTCTTCATCGCCTCGATGATGAACAGGGTCTGGCCTGCCTCCACCATGTCGCCGATCTGCACGAAGGACGGAGATCCGGGGTTGGGCTGGAGGTAGACCGTGCCAACCATCGGCGATTTCACCGTCTCGCCGCGCGACGCTGGCGTGGCTGTGGCGACGGGCGCGGATGACGGGGCCGCAGGCGCGGCGGATACGTGCGTCATGGCCGGCGCGGCGTACTGAACCGTGGGAGCCGTCAAGGTCTTGACGACGCGCACCTTCAGGCCACCGTGCTCGACCTCGATCTCGGACAGACCGGTTTCGGTCAGAATGTCCGCCAGCTTGCGAACCAGACGCGTGTCAATCTGGTCGGCGGGCGGCTTTGCAGTCGTCGGCATGGAAACGGCCTCAATCCTTGGCTTCAAGTCTGGCGGACCAGACCCGCGGCGGCCTCAACGGCCAGTTCATAGCTCCTCGCGCCGAAGCCGGAGACCAGCCCCGTTGCGGCGAGCGAGACATAGGTTTCCCGGCGAAACGCTTCACGCGCCGCCGGATTCGATAGGTGGCATTCGATCACCGGAATGCTGAGCATCTTCAGCGCATCCAGGATCGCAATCGAGGTGTGACCGTAGGCAGCCGGATTGATCACCAGGGCGCACGCGGCGTCGCGGGCTTCCTGGATCCAGTCCACCAGCGCGCCCTCGTGGTTGGACTGTCGGAACACGACTTCATGCCCCAGGGACTTGGCCCGTGCCTCGCAGAGGTCACGCACATCGTCCAGGGTCTGATGTCCATAGATTTCCGGCTCACGTGTCCCCAACAGGTTGAGGTTGGGGCCGCTCAGCACATAGATCGGTTTGCCCATTCGGCTCCGCCGTCGATTCCGGTGTCTTGTAACGGGCGTGGCACCGCGTCACAAGCATGGCGACCGGAGCGCTGCAATTGAACCTGACTGTAAACGGAGAAACCCGGACGTTTCAGGGTGTCGCCGATGTGGCGGGGCTGGTGACGGCGCTGGGGCTCGACACCAAAAAGCTGGCCGTGGAACGCAATCTGGAGATCGTGCCGCGCTCGGCCTATGGCAGAACGGCACTGGCCGACGGCGACCGGATCGAGATTGTGCACTTCATAGGAGGCGGCTGACATGGACGGGTCTCAACAGACCGACGACACCTGGTCGGTGGCGGGTCGTACGTTCACGTCCCGCCTGATCGTGGGCACCGGAAAGTACAAGGACTATGCGCAGAACGCCGCCGCCGCCGAGGCGGCAGGTGCCGAGATCGTGACCGTGGCGCTGCGGCGGGTGAACCTGTCCGATCCCAGCCAGCCGATGCTGGTGGATTATGTGAAGCCGGACCGGTTCACTTTTTTGCCGAACACGGCGGGGTGCTTCACGGGCGAGGACGCGGTGCGGACCCTGCGGTTGGCGCGCGAAGCCGGAGGCTGGGACCTGGTGAAGCTGGAGGTGTTGTCCAACACCAAGCACCTGCTCCCCGATATGGAGGAGACCCTGCGCGCTCTGAAGCTGCTGATCGCCGATGGCTTCCAGGTGATGGTCTATTGCTCGGACGATCCGGTTTATGCCCGGAAGCTGGAAGACGCCGGGGCCGCGGCGATCATGCCGGCGGCGGCACCCATCGGGTCGGGTCGAGGCATCCAGAACCTGCTGAACCTGGGGCTGATCATCGAACAATCGAAGGTGCCGGTGCTGGTGGACGCCGGCGTGGGCACGGCCTCCGACGCAGTGATCTCGATGGAACTGGGCTGCGACGCCGTGCTGATGAACACCGCCATCGCCGAAGCCAAGGACCCGATCCGGATGGCGCGCGCCATGAAGCACGCGGTCATTGCGGGCCGGGAGGCTTTTCTGGCCGGACGGATGGACAGGCGCATGTACGCCGACCCCTCGTCGCCGAGGGCGGGGCTGATCTGAGGTTCCGCCGGGTGGGGATAGGCAAGCTGACCCTGTCGCCGGGCCACACAATTATTGCCCGGCAAGATCTGGACGTGTTTGTCACAAGTAGGTGTGTATTCGACTGTACAGTAAGTCGGGCTGGCGTGCGAAGTCGCGGCGGCCGGCTGCGGGCTGTAGAGTATATGTAACGACTTGATATAAATAGCTAATACGTGATTTTAGAGCCGAACAGCCAAGACTCAATGGGCCTCGGCCAGTTTGCCAGCAGGGCCGGATCGGCTTTTGCGTCTTGCAAAGTTCGTTGCAAACCCTGCGGACGGTTCTGAAGGATTGGCGCGGCGGGCCGGGGTGCCTTGTAGCTGGACTTGTCCGGATTGCGCAGGGCGCGACATCCTGGATTCCCATTTTTTACCAAGGGTGACCCGTGCAGCCGAAGTTTGGCGCCTTGAGAGGGATAGGGGGGCCTGTTGTCGCCCTGGCCTGAGGGCCAAGTACATAGGGTGTAAACACAATGGGTATCTCGAAATTCGGTCATACAGCGGCTGTCATCGTGGCACTCGTCGCTGGAACCGCAACGGCTGGCGCCGCGCACGCAGCATATTTTGTAAGGCCGGTGCTGCAGTACCAAGGCGCGTTACAGGATGGTCTTTCCCTCAACGACAAGACCAGCGATTCGCAGACGTTCAACGATAGCGCCACCGACCTTCGGGCGCATGTCGACCTGGCGGACGCCACCATCAAGACGTTCCTGCAGACGACCGGCCCGAGCGACGCGTTCGTCGGCGCGACGGGCGTCATGGGCGACCAGATCCGCTACACCGGCTCCAGCGAGCAGGCCGTCTCCTTCGTCTTCGACTACGACGCTTTCATCTCGGCCAGCCAGGAGGAGATCAACGCGCCCGAGGATGCCGACGCTCGCTACATCAGGATCGAGGCGTACTTTGCCGTCTATGAGGCGGGCTCGGGTGCGACCTGGGATGACTGGACGCGGTTCGGCACCCAGTCCCATAAGGCGCTGTACGTCAGCGATGAGTTCGTCAACTTCGAGGATCGCCCCGGCGTGTTCGGCGAAAACTTTGCGAGCAGCCTGGGCATCGACCTGTTCCTCACACCGGGCAAGTCGTACGAGATCTTCTCGGCGTTCAATCTGCTGGCCACTCCAGGCTCCATGCCCGGCCAGATTGAAATGAACTCGCTGAACACCAGTCGGATCGGTATCGTGGCACCCGGTGGGAGCTTCACGTCGCAGTCGGGGAAATTCCTGGGCTTTGCCCAAACCGCTGCAATCCCTGAACCCGCGACCTGGGCCATGATGATCGTGGGCTTCGGCTTCGCCGGCTCCGTGCTTCGCCACCGACGGGCCCCCTACGCTGCCTGATGGAGTGTTCCGCTAGGTACCGATCAACGTGACACACGTTGACCGGTACCTCTGGACGCGGCGCTGCGGCAGACTTCGGCTTCGAACCGACACGAATGCCACGAACAGGCCCAGCGGGGCTGGTGAGGCAGCGACCAAGTCAATGGCCTTCGTGTCGGCTCGCGACCAAATCCATCCAGCGGGGGTCGCCCGCTGGACAGCATTGATCCTTGGATATCAGCGCGCAATGAGTATGACGGCCATGGGGTGGCCCTGCCTCAGTTACCCGATGTTCCAATAATCATCCCTCAAACAGACACAATGCGCCGCGCAATCTCCGGCATCACCACGTCCAGAAGCGCCAGGCAGTCGCGGTAGCCCTGCAGTCCGAACTCGTAGGGATCGGGGATGCCACCGTTCTCCGCATTGGCGACAACGACGGTAGTCGATGCATTGCCGAGGGCGGCGCGCACCTTTTCGGCCTCGTCCGGGCCGACGCAGATGATCCAGGCGTACTGGCCAAGCTCAAGGTCACCGATCCAGCGCCGCGTGTGGCCGGTCAGGTCGACGCCACGCTCGTTCATGCACAGGATGGACCTGGGGTTTGCGCCGCGCCCTGCCGCCGGCTTTAGAACGCCGGCGCTCTCGACCTGAAGGGCCTTGCCCAAGTGCTGTTGCAGCACAGCCTGCATCATCGGGCTGCGGCTGCTATTACCCAGACAGACGCACAAGACTTTTTCCATCAGCGAAACTTACCCCGACCGGGTCTCAGGTCTACCGGACTTGGGGTTCGTATGAATAGCCTACCACCCCTGCCACGCTCTGGCCCGATCTGGAGGGTTACAGAATTCTGTAACGTCGCCTGCAACCGTTCCGTACTGCGGGGGCTCCGGGAGCCCACGGCATGGATGTCCCTGGCGTTTTGGGGATGTGGTCTGCATGTTGAAGGTAAGTTTCGGGGCGTTGTGCGCCATGGGGGTAATCTGCGGGCCGGTGGCGGCAGAGGAAGCGGTCGCAACGGCACCCGGCGAGGTTCAGGAGATCGTGGTGTTTGGCCGGGGTGAGGCCAAGATCGGGGTGGCGCATGCCGCCAGCGAAGGCACGATTTCGGGTTCCGATATGCTGGTCCGGCCGCTGCTGAAAACCGCCGAACTGCTGGAGGCGGTACCGGGGATGATTGCGGCCCAACACTCGGGGTCGGGCAAGGCAAATCAGTACTTCCTGCGGGGGTTTAACCTGGATCACGGGACGGATTTCACGACCTATATCGACGACGTGCAGATGAACTTCCGCACCCATGGACACGGCCAGGGGTATCTGGATCTGAACGGCCTGATCCCGGAAACCATCACGCGTCAGGACTTCCGAAAGGGACCCTACCGCGCCGATAGTGGCGACTTCGCCCTGGCGGGGGCGTCGTACCTGTCCACGGTGGATGCCTTTGATCGCCCGTGGGTCGCAGTGGAGGGCGGGTCCTATGGCTACGGCCGTCTGGCCGGCGGCGGGACGCAGGAGGTGGGCGGTGGGCGTCTGACGCTGGTGGGCGAGGGGAGGATCTACGACGGGCCGTGGCAGGAACCTGAGCGCCTGCGCCACTATGCCGGGTTTGCCAAATACGCCCGTGAGACTCCACTGGGCGCGCTCGAACTGACGGCCCACGGCTATCGCGGAACCTGGCGGCCGACCGAGCAGATCCCGGAGCGAATCGTGGGGTCAGCCGTTTGCAAATCGGTGTTCTGCTCGCCTGACCGCAGTGCCACGGGCGAAACGTCACGCCTGATCGTTGATGCCAAACTCAGCGGCCAGGGGTGGAAGGGCAATGTCTATGCCCAGGCCTACGACTGGAACATGTTCTCGAACCCGACCTACGCCAACGCCGACGGGTCCAGCGCCCAGATCCATCAATTTGATCGCCGCGTGGTGGTGGGATTGAAGGCCGAGAAGGATGTCACGATCTCACCGTCGCTCGATCTCAGGTTCGGGACCGAGACGCGCTATGACGACATCGACAAGGTCGGTGTGCGGCAGACCAGCCGGCGTCAGTTGGTACAATCTCTGGGTCTTTATCGGGTCAAGGAAGCTTCGGCGGCGCTGTTTGGCGAGGCGACCTGGCGGCCGTTCGGGGGCCTGCGCCTGATCGGAGGGCTACGCGGCGATTACTATCACGCCGACGTTCGCGCCCGCGATGCGGAGGCGGCCGCCCTGGGCGCTGGAGTGGCGAATGACGCGATCCTGTCGCCGAAGGTCAGCGCCGCCTATGCGATCAGCGACCAACTGGAACTCTATGCAGGATGGGGGCGCGGGTTCCATTCCAATGACGTGCGCGGCGCCTTCACGGCCACGCCGGTGCCGATCCTGGTCAAGGGAACCGGCAAGGAGATCGGTGCGCGCCTGCAGGCCGGGGATTTCACGCTGACGACCACCTACTGGTGGCTGAGTGTCGGAAGCGAGCTGCGGTTCATAGGCGATTCCAACGCCGTCGAACCCACAGGCGCCAGCCGCCGGCGCGGCTATGAGGTGGTCGCGTTCTGGCGTCCGATGTCCTGGCTGGCCGTCGACGGGACCTATACCGCCAGCCACTCGCGATATGACAACGGCGACCACATCCCCAACGCTTTCGAGAACTCGGCAACCTTGGGCGTTTCCGCCATCTCCGAGGCCTGGGAGGGCACGATCCGCATGCGCCACCTGGGCCCGTCGCCGCTTGTCGAGGACAACTCGGTCCGTGACAAGGGCAGTACGGTTGTCAGTCTTCGTGCCGCCAGAAAGTTTGCAGATTTCGAGATTTACGGCGAAATCCTCAACGTTCTTAACAGTCGCGACAAAGACATCGCCTATGTCTACGAGGCCTATATTCCAGCCTTTGACGCCAGCCCGGTTGAAGGCCGGGTGAGCCGCGTGGTGGAACCCCGGACCATCCGGGTGGGCGCGACCTACCGGTTTTAGGGGGTCCATACTGCGACGCTGGGGAGCGCTGTTCACCCTTCTCGTATCAAGCCGCATTTTTCCTTC
>JANORH010000033.1:0-2666 GCA_031415215.1 Alphaproteobacteria bacterium
AGGCCAAGAACCGGCTTGGCTTACGCAGCGCGAGATGCGCCATTGTTGCGACAATCAAACACCTTGGGAATGGAACCTTTCAAATGGCGATTTCACTCTATGACGTCAGCGTGGCGTCCTACCTGCAGACCCTGGGTGCGGTGTCCGGCTTTCTTGACAAGGGCCTGGCCCACGCAACGGCCAACGGCATCGATCCGGCGACCATCGTCAGCACCCGGCTGAAGGATGACATGCTGCCCTTCGTCTTCCAGATCGTCTCGGTAGCGCACCATTCGATGGGCGCGATCGAGGGCGCGAAAGCGGGCGTGTTCTCGCCGTCCGGCGCGGTTGGCGACGTGGACTATGTCGGACTGCAAAAGCTTGTGGCCGATGCGCGAACCGCGCTGGCGGCCACGACGCCGGACGAGATCAATGCCCTGGAAGACCGCGATATGGTGTTCAAGCTGGGCGAACGGCAAATGCCGTTCACGGTGCCGGGCTTCCTGATGAGCTTCTCGATCCCCAATCTGCATTTCCATGCCACCACCGCCTACGACATTCTGCGCCAGGTCGGCGTACCGCTGGGCAAGCGCGACTATCTGGGTGCGATGCGGATGAAGGCGGCTTAGGAACCTTACGATCAGGCGGGTCCGGCATTCGGATAGTTCGGGAGGTCGTCGTCGATCTGCCACCAGTCGGCACGTGAGGCGGTCTGGCTGTGCAGGCCGATCCGCAGGCCTGCCGATTGGTCCAGTCCGCCGGCTCGCAGGCGCAGTATCTGAGGCGCGTCGTCGCGCTGGCTGAATACCGGGCCGCCGCAAACGATGCAGAACACCCGCCGCTTGCCGGGCGAGGCCCGGAAGTCACGGAGTATGTCTTTGCCGCAGATCAGCCGAAAGTCGGTGGCGACCACGGGGATATTTGCCCCGAACGCGCCACCTTGGGCCTTGCGGCACTGTGCGCAGTGACAGAGTTGGATCGGCGCGAGTTCGCCCTCGACCTCATACCGTACTGCGCCGCAGAGACATCCGCCTGAGTGGCCCATAACGCCCCTAAACCAGCCCCTTGCCCGCGTCGTCGATGATGGTGCCCAGGTCTCGGGTATCTCCGGCCATGATCATCTCGTTGTGGGCCTTGCCGGACGGAATCATCGGGAAGCAGTTTTCTTCCTTGGTCACCCGGCAGTCGAACAGCACGGGCTTTTTCACCGCGATCATCTCCAGGATCTTGTCGTCCAGCTCGTCCGGCGTCTCGGCGCGGAAGCCGACGCCGCCGTAGGCCTCGGCCAGTTTCACGAAGTCGGGCAGGCTGGAGGAATAGGTGTGGGAATAGCGCTCGCCGTGCAGCAGCTGCTGCCATTGGCGCACCATGCCCATCCACTCGTTGTTGAGGATGAAGATCTTGATCGGCAGGTCGTACTGAATGGCGGTCGAGATTTCCTGCATGGTCATCTGCACGCTTGCGTCGCCGGCGATGTCGATGACCAGGCTGTCCGGGTGGGCCATCTGCACGCCGACAGCTGCCGGCAGGCCATAGCCCATGGTGCCGAGACCGCCTGAGGTCATCCAGCGGTTGGGCTCGTCAAAGTGATAGAACTGGGCTGCCCACATCTGGTGCTGGCCCACCTCGGTGGTGATGTAGGTGTCGTGACCCTTGGTCAGTTCGTAGAGGCGCTGGATGGCATACTGCGGCTTGATCAGCTTGGTGTCCGGCCGATAGCCAAAGCTGTTGCGGGCGCGCCAGGCGTCGATCTGGGCCCACCAGTCCTTCATGGCGGCTTTGTTGGTGGCGAGATTGCGCTGCTTCCACGCCGCGATCATGTCGGCCAGCACATTGCCGG
The DNA here is from genome assembly GCA_031415215.1 of Alphaproteobacteria bacterium. Taxonomy (GTDB): domain Bacteria; phylum Pseudomonadota; class Alphaproteobacteria; order Caulobacterales; family Caulobacteraceae; genus Phenylobacterium. Next base: position 1,820 of record JANORH010000033.1, read on the forward strand.
CATCGCCGACAATGCCGATGTCGGCACGCACGTTCTTGCCGATGGATGAGGCATCCACATCGATGTGGATCTTCTTGGAGCCGGGCGAAAAGGCGTCCAGACGCCCGGTCACCCGATCATCAAACCGCGAGCCAATGGCCACCATGACGTCGCAGTCGTGCATGGCATTGTTGGCCTCAAACGAGCCGTGCATGCCCAGCATGCCCAGCCACGCAGGACCCGAGGCCGGGTAAGCCCCCAGACCCATCAGGGTAGACGTCACCGGCGCGCCGGTCAGGGCCGCGAACTCGCGCAGCAGTTCCGAAGCCTGCGGCCCGGCATTGATCACCCCGCCGCCGGTATAGAAGATCGGCCGCTTGGCCTTGGCGATCATGGCGACGGCCTCGGCGATCTTGCCGGCGTCGCCCTTCACCCGGGGGCTGTAGCCGTGGGTGTGTTTCACCTCATTCGGGCCCAGATAGGTCGCCTTGGCGAACTGCACGTCCTTGGGAATGTCGATGACCACCGGGCCGGGGCGGCCGGAGGTGGCGATCTGGAACGCCTCGTGGACGACGCGCGGCAGGTCATCGACCGACTTCACCAGATAGTTATGCTTGGTGCAGGGCCGGGTGATGCCGATGGTGTCGCACTCCTGGAAGGCGTCGGTGCCGATCAGGTGGGTCGCCACCTGGCCGGTGATCACCACCATCGGGATGGAGTCCATCAGAGCATCGACAATCCCGGTGATCGCATTGGTGGCACCGGGGCCTGAGGTCACCAGGACCACGCCGCACTTACCCGTGGACCGCACATAACCCTCAGCAGCGTGGGTGGCCCCCTGCTCGTGGCGGACCAGGACATGCTGCAG
>JANORH010000034.1:0-5809 GCA_031415215.1 Alphaproteobacteria bacterium
TGCCGCCTATCTGCGCCTGCCCGACCGGGCCCTGGTCTCCAATTCGCCCGAGCAATTCCTTTCGGTGCGGCGCGAGGGCGGGGCGCTCTGGGCCGAGACCGCGCCGATCAAGGGGACCCGGCCGCGCGGGCAGACGCCGACCCACGACACAAATCTGGCCGCCGACCTTGTGGCCAGCGCCAAGGACCAGGCCGAGAACCTGATGATCGTCGACCTGATGCGCAACGATCTGGCCAGGGTCTGTGATCCGGGCACCGTCACGGTTCCGGAACTGGCGGCGCTGAAGAGCTATGCCAATGTGCATCATCTGGTGTCGCGGGTGCGGGGTCGGCTCAAGTCCGGTGCCACGGCGTGGGACGCGTTCCTCGCCGCCTTTCCGCCGGGCTCGGTGACAGGTGCCCCAAAGCTGGCCGCCATGTCGGTGATCGCGCGGTATGAGCCGCCGCGGGGCGCCTACTGCGGCAGCCTGTTCTGGGCCGGCGGCGACGGGGCGCTGGAGGCCAGCGTGCTGATCCGGACCGTGAGTTTGACTGAAAAAGCGGCGGTCTGGACGTTTGAAGCCCGCGCCGGCGGCGGCATCATTGCCGACAGTGATCCCACGTCAGAAGTTCAGGAGACGACAACAAAAATCGGCGCCATCCTCAGAGCTCTGACGGGCGCGCCATGATCGACATACCCCCTGATGATCGCGGCTTCACACTGGGCCACGGCCTGTTCGAGACTGTGCTCTGGGCTGGCGGCGACCTCGGCCATTGGGACGCCCATGTCGAGCGTCTGGAGCGTGGATGCCGGGCGCTGGGCCTGCCCACCCCGGATCGCGCCGGGCTCCGGAACGCCGCCATGGCTGGCATCGCCGATGCCGGGACGCCTGCGCGCGCCGCCGTGCGGCTGAGCTGGAGCGCCGGATCGGGCGGACGTGGGCTGGATGTCCCCGAGCCGCTGACCCCACGGCTCAGCGTCATCGCCACGGCCATCGACGCGACACCGGGACCGGTGACGCTGGCCACGGCGCGGGTCCGGCGCAATGATCGCTCGCCGACGTCGCGGCTCAAGACCCTGTCCTACCTCGACAATGTGCTGGCACGTGCCGAGGCGAGGGCGGCGGGCGCTGACGACGCCCTGATGCTCAATACGGTGGGTGAGGTCGCCTGTGCGGCGGCGGCCAATGTGTTCTGGATCCGGCACGACACGGTGTTCACGCCGAACCTGGATTGCGGCGTGCTGGACGGCATCATGCGGCGCGAGGTGATCGCGCTCTGTCATCGCATGGGGCTGCAGATAGAGGAGGTCTACGCCAATCCCGGACGCTTGGCCGGAGCGCCGATGTTCATCACCAACAGCCTGGTGGGTGCGCGCGCGGTCGCGAGCCTGGATGGTCGTGCCTTGCCGACCTCGCCCCGCATTGCCGCCCTTGCCCGGGCCGTTAGTCGAGCGCAGAAATGACCTTGCGCAGGGTTTCCACGATCCGGCCGATCTCGTCGACGTTGACGATCAGCGGCGGCGACAGGGCGATGGTATCGCCGGTGGCCCGCACCAGCACGCCCGCCTCCAGCATCCCCAACAGCACCTCATAGCCCCTTGCGCCGGGCGAGCCGGGACGCGGTGCCATGTCGATGCCGGCCATCAGGCCGATGTTGCGGATGTCGGTAACGTGCGGGGCATCGCTCAGGCCGTGCACAGCCGTTTCCCAATCGGCGGCCAGATCACCGACCCGGGTCAGCAGGCCCTCGCGGCGGTAGATCTCCAGCGTCGCCAGACCCGCCGCGCAGGCCACCGGATGTCCGGAATAGGTGTAGCCGTGGAAGAATTCGATCGCGCCGTCCGGCCCGGCCTGCACGATGGTGTCATGGACGGCCCGGCTGGCAAACACCGCACCCATAGGCAGGACGCCGTTGGTGATCGCCTTGGCGGTGGTCATCAGGTCGGGAATGACCCCGAAATGGTCGGCGGCGAAGTTTGATCCCAATCGTCCAAAGCCGGTGATCACCTCGTCGAAGATCAGCAGGATGCCGTGGGTGTCACAGATGGCGCGCAGGCGCTCCAGATAGCCGACTGGCGGCGGCAGCACCCCCGTGGACCCGGCCACGGGCTCAACGATCATGGCGGCGATGGTCTCTGCACCGTGCAGGGCGATAATCTGTTCCAGATCGTCGGCGCGCTCGGCCCCATGGGTTGGCTGGCCCCGGGAGAAGGCATTTCGGGCCATATCGTGGGTGTGCCGGATGTGATCGGCGGGCAGGGTCACAAAGGTCCGGCGGTTGTTGACCAGACCGCCCACGGAGATGCCGCCAAAGCCGACGCCGTGATAACCCTTCTCGCGCCCGATCATGCGGGTCCGCTGACCCTGTCCGCGCGCCCTGTGATAGGCCATCGCCATCTTCAGCGCCGTATCCACAGACTCCGAGCCGGAGTTGGTGAAGAAGATACGGTCCAGACCCGTGGGCGCGATCCTGGCCAGCGCGGTGGCGAAGTCAAAGACGATGGGGTGGCCCATCTGGAAGGTGGGCGCGTAGTCCAGGGTCATCAGCTGTTTGTGCACCGCGTCGGCGATGTCGATGCGCCCATGGCCGGCGTTGACGCACCACAGGCCCGACGTGCCGTCCAGCACCTCGCGCCCGTCCTCGGTGCGATAGTACATGCCGCTGGCCGAGGCGAGCAGGCGTGGCGCAGCCTTGAACTGCCGGTTGGCGGTGAACGGCATCCAGAAGGCCGCCAGGTCCAGGCTGTTGGCGATTGTCGCGGTGGCGTCGTCCATGGGGTCCCTGTCGGCTCGACCTCAGACCTGCGCCCACAGCGGGGAGGAGCCTTTCAGCACCCGCAGGAAGTATAGAACCCGAGCGATATCGCGACCGCCCTCGGCAAAGATCACCTCGTACCAGATGTTCTCGGTCTTGGGGCTTTCCGTCAGCTTGAGCACTTTGGTGCGGGCCAGATAGTCTACACCCGCCTTCAAGGGGCCAGCCAGATGCTGGACCTCCAGCGCACCGTAAAGTGCCACCTGCGGGCGCGTGGACTTGGCCATCACGGCCTCGCGGGTCATGTGCGCCATGTGGATCACCAGCGAGGGCGGCAGGGTCCCGGTTTCGTAGGCTGGAAGCCATTCGGTGATCACCGTCTGTGTGCGCGCAAGCGTTTCTGGGGCGACCCTTACCGGCAGGTCGTGGTTCTCGTCGCCCACCTGCATCGCCGCCAGGATGCGCTGGGTCCCCGGGGCCGAAGCCGTCTGGGTCTCAAAGCGTTTGGCGAGCTCCGACGCTGCGTCCGGATGTGCCGAGGCCGTGCCCTGACAGATCATCGCACCCTGGCGATTATGCATGGTCAGACGCAGGCGGTCGTCTCCCGGCGCAGCGGCGCACTGCACCTCTTCGCGGTCGACGGTGGCTTGCGTAAAATAGAGCGACAGGCCGCCGGTCTCGAACCAGGTGTTGCCATAGGCCTCCAACAGCTTCGGCACGAACTGGTCCAGATGGATTGACCCCGCCACGGTCCCGCCGCGAAAGCCCAGCTTTGTCGCTGTGGCGTCGTCGTGGATGGAACCCTTGGCCTCGGCGGCCATGTTTCGCGGCGTTCGAAACGGGCCCGTCCAGGTTTCCGGCGATATGGTTTCGCTCATGGCGTCCTCCAATGTCCCGGTCTGCGACGGGTGACCAAACGCTGGCCCCGCGCGGCAGCGACGTCAACGGCCTTGCCATCCGGGGGTGTTCGCCCCGAAGGTGTCACCAAGAGCGCCACGGGCGCCGCACCCAGGGAGCCAGTCGCCATGCGTTTCGGGATCTTCTACGAGCACCAGCTGCCGAAACCCTGGAATCCAGGCGACGAGGCGAAGCTGTTCCATGACGCTCTGGAGCAGGTCGTGCTGGCCGACCGGCTGGGCTACGACTACGCATGGGAGGTCGAGCACCACTTCCTGGAGGAGTATTCGCATTCCTCGGCACCTGAGGTGTTCCTGGCCGCCTGCGCAGCCCTGACCAAGACCATCCGCGTCGGTCACGGCATCCGGCAGGTGATCCCCAACTACAACCACCCGGCCCGTACCGCCGAGGGTCTGGCCACGCTGGATATCATCTCCCGCGGACGGCTGGATTTCGGGATCGGCGAGGGTGCCACCCGGCTGGAGCTGGGCGGTTTCGGCATTCCGGCCCGCGAAAAGCGCGCCCTGGCCATCGAGGCGGCCGAGCAGATCGCCAACATGATGGTGATGGACCCCTATCCGGGTTTCGAGGGCAAGAGCTTCTCGTTCCCCTGCCGCAATGTGATCCCCAAGCCGATGCAGTCACCACATCCGCCGATGTGGATGGCCTGCACAAACCGCGACACCATCAAGGTCGCCGCCTCACTGGGGGTCGGCGCGCTGGCCTTTTCGTTCGTCAATCCGGACGAGGCTCGGGCCTGGGCGGACATCTATTACGGGATCATCAAGTCCGAGGCCTGTGTGCCCATCGGCCACGCCGTGAACGCCAACATCGCCATGGTCTCGAACTTCTCGGTGCATCACGACCGCGACGAGGCGATCCGGCGTGGGCAGGAGGGGTTCGAGTTTTTCTCCTATGCCGTGAACGCTCTGGTGGCGCATGACGCGGTGCCCGGCCGCTCGACCCTGTTCGAGGATTTCCAGAAATCCCGCGCCGCCAGTGATGATGAGATCATCGCCGCCCGCAAGGCGACCAAGTTCAACGCCAACGGCATCGGCACCCCCGACGATATCCGCCAGCACATCGCCGCCTTCCAGGCGGCGGGCGTCGACCAGGTGATCTTCCTGCAGCAGGCCGGGCGGAACCGCCACGAACATATCTGCGAGTCTCTGGAACTGTTCGCTGCCGAAGTGATGCCGTCGTTCAAGGCGGAGGTCACCAAGCGCGAAGCAAAGAAGGCGCGGGAGCTGGCCCCCTGGCTGGCGGCTGCGATGGCTCGCAAAAAGTGGATGAAACCCTTGGCTGATCACGAAATCCCTGTCGTGCCATCGTCCCGGCCCAAGGCGCAGATCAACGAAGGCGCCTCATAGACGCCTGCCGCCGCCTTGCTGGACCAGCTTTACCATTGGGTTTAAAAGGTTTGGGGGGAGATCATCATGACAATGATCGCTGAAGGTTCGCCTGCGCCCGTGCGGTCAGATGAGGGCTTCTTTCTACGTGCCGCAATTGTCATGGCTCTGGTGCTCGTCGCGGGCTTCTCGGTTCAGCTTGCAATGGGGCGGTCCAGCTTCGCGGCGCCGCTGATCGTCCATGCGCATGCGGTCGTGTTCATGGGCTGGCTCGTGCTCTACCTGTTGCAGAACATCTTCGTGGCGACGGGTCGGATCGGCCTGCATCGCCGGCTTGGCTGGATCGGCGCGGGCTGGATCGTGGCCATGCTGGTGCTGGGGTGCGCGGTCACTGTCGAGTTGGCCCGTCGGGGCGCGGTCCCATTCTTTTTTCGGCCCTTGCAGTTTGTTCTGTTCGACGTCCTGTCGCTGCTGACCTTCGCCGGCCTGACCACAGCGGCGATCCTGATGCGACGACGGACGGACTGGCATCGCCGCCTGCACTTCTGTGCCATGGCGATTCTGCTCGGGCCGGGCTTTGGTCGGTTGCTGCCCATGCCGCTGCTCATGCCGTGGGCTTGGGAGGCGACGTTTGCCGCGTCGCTGATCTTCCCGTTCGTCGGAATGTGGGCCGACCAGCGCCGTAGCGGCCGTATCCATCCGGCGTGGAGCCGGGGTGTCGCCGCCATGATCGGACTTCTGCTGGCGGTGGAAGCGATCACGTACAGTCCGGTCGGCGAGGCCATCTACGCCGTCGTCGTCGCAGGATCTCCAGGTGCCGACGTGCCG
>JANORH010000035.1:0-1699 GCA_031415215.1 Alphaproteobacteria bacterium
CGGGCGCGGGCGCGGATCTGCATCCAGCCCGACGCAAAAGCTGCCACGGGATCGGGAAACCGTCGGCTCCAGCGGTCCTGCAAGGCCGAGGGTGGCGCCACGATGATCTGGCCCGCGAAATCCGCTTTGGCACCGCCCGTGGCCGGAGCCAGTGGCCCCAGATCGATGCCATGGCGCTCATACAGCCCGTTCAACCGCTCCAGTGCGCCATGCACATAGATCGTCCGATCCCATCCGCCCTCGCGCAGCAGCCGGATAATCCGCTGCGCCTTGCCCAGTGCGTAGGCCCCGATCATATGGCTGCGCTCCGGAAACTGGGCGACGGATCGCAGCAGTCGGGCCACTTCCTCCGCGTCGTCCGGATGGCGAAACACCGGCAGGCCAAACGTGGCCTCCGAAATGAACACGTCGCAGGCCACCGGCTCGAACGGCGGACAGGTCGGATCGCGGCGGCGCTTGTAGTCCCCCGACACCACCATGGACAGGCCCTTCCACCGCACCACCGCCTGAGCCGAGCCCAGCACATGCCCGGCCGGCACCAGGGTTACCTCGACGTCGTCACGGCTCACCGCGCGGCCATAGGGAGCTGCCTCAGTGGTGGTCGCAAAGTCTGCCCCATAACGCTCGGCCATGATTGCCAGGGTCTGCGGCGTCGCCAGCACAGCGTTGTGCCCGGCGCGGGCGTGATCGGCATGGCCGTGGGTGATGACCGCCCGGTCCACCGGCCTCACGGGATCGATGTAGAAATCACCGGGCGGGCAATAGAGCCCCTCGGGTCTGGGGCAGAGCAGGTCCTGGGGTCGGATCATCGATTACGGATATAGGGTGTCGTACTGGCCTTCGCATTGACTTCCGTGGCGGCCCGCGCCTTACCCGATGACCATGGCCGATACCTACGACAACGCGCCCCTGCCCGACCGCATGACCTTGTTCGTGCCCCACGCAGCGGCGCTGGGCATGACGCTGGTCTCCCTCGAAAAGGGCCGGGGCGTCATGCGGGTGGACTGGCGCGAGGATCTGGTCGGTGATCCTGAAACCGACGTCATCGCGAGCGGCGTGGTGACGGCGCTGATCGATCACACCTGCGGACTGGCCATCAACTCGGCTGCCGAGACGCCGCTGCCCATCGCCACGCTGGACCTGCGGATCGACTATCTGCGCGCCGCAGGCCCTCGCCTGGGCATCACCGCCGAGGCGCACGGCTACAAGCTGACGCGGTCCATTGGCTTCGTCCGTGCGCAAGCCTGGGATATCGAGTCCGGCGATCCGGTCGCCACCGCCCAGGCCGCCTTCATGCTGACGCGGGCCGGCTGAGATGAGCGACGCAGCGTTCAAGACGGTGGAAGCGTTCATCGCGCGCGTGCCCTACGCCCGCTTTCTCGGTCTGCGGGTGGAACTGGCCGGCGACGAAATGACCGCCATCCTGCCCTTCGCCCAGCACCTGATCGGCAACCCCGTGCTGCCGGCCCTGCATGGCGGGGTGATCGGGGCCTTCATGGAGATGACCGCGCTGGCGCAGCTCTCGCTGGCCCATCCGGCGCAACGCATCCCCAAGACTATCGACATCACCATCGAATACCTGCGACCGGGCCGGGCCCAGGACACCTTCGCCCGCGCCACCCTGCGCAAGATCGGCCGCCGCGTCGCCAATGTGCAGGTCGAATGCTGGCAGGACAGCCGCACCAGGCTGGTGGCGGGG
>JANORH010000036.1:0-15776 GCA_031415215.1 Alphaproteobacteria bacterium
GCCGCCGCGTCCCATCGGGTGTCGCCCATTATGTCATGGGCGGTTGGCACGACGATGTGCGTGCCGCCGTAGGCTCGGGCTAGGTTCAAATTCTTGTAAACGGGGATCGACCAGTCGCGCTCACCTGACGCGACGAGGACGGGCATAGCTGTTGGTGCCGGACGGGGTGGGTCGCGGTAGAACGCGTCGGCTGCGGCTCCAAAGGCGGTCAGGCCATCCAGTCGCCTGACGATGTGCGCGCGCTCTCGGTCTGGAAGGTCGACAGAGAGAAAGAAGTTCAGGAATGCGGGCAGGGCCATGGCCATATTGCCCTGGACCATCGCGCGCGACATCGCACGAGGATGGGTGAGGAGCATGCGCAGGGCGGCGCGGTTCGACCCGCCGATCGGGGACGGTGCCAACAGGATCATTCCAGGGAAGGTGGTCTCGGCGGCGACCTTCTGGACGATCGTTCCACCCAGCGAATGACCGACAAGGATCGGACGTTCACCCAGTTCGTCGACCGCCCAGCGGACATCCTCGACATAGTCGGCGAGCCGCCAACTATCGTGTCGCCCGGTCCGGCGGCTCTTGCCATGTTCACGCAGGCTGACGGCATGGCAGCCAAACCCCCGGTCCGCAAACCACGGCATGAAATGGTCGGCCCAGCACCAGGCGCCGTGGAAGCCGCCGTGAACGAACAGAAGCGGCGGCGACGGCCTCGGCCGCTTCGGCACCAGCGAAATCAACTCCAGCCCCGCGTCGGCGCCGGTCATGGCAAGATGGTTCTTGACGCCATGCAGCGCTGCTGCAGGAGCGCGAACAGAGCGACCAGGCAGGTCGGAACGCCGATCAACGCCCAGCCGATGCTGTCGATCATCGGTGCGGCGAAGATGCAATAGAGCGTGGCGGTGGCGACAAATCCCCAGTCGAGCAGGATTATCGTTTGCACCAGCCAGGCGAACGGGCGCGACGCTGCGAACAGCAGCACCGGAACATAGGACAGCAACATGAGGCCAAGTCCGGCCACCCAGGGGATGGGCGGAATGCCGGTGTGGCGTGCCACAAATGCCGTCGCGCCGAGGCACACGACTGCGCATGACCCCGTGAAGACGGCGTTCAGCCGCAAGGCGCCCTTGAGGTCCATCGCGCTTCCTACTTTAATAACATATAGTGATTGTACGGGTAGGCCGTTTGCGCGACAGGAGCAAGATGAAGAAACGTAGCTATGGGCAATCGTGTGCCGTCGCCCGTGGCACGGACCTGCTTGGTGACCGCTGGACCTTGCTTGTCATCCGCGATCTCCTGATAGCGCCGCGCCGTTTTTCCGAGCTCGAAGCGCGTTTGAAGGGCATGGGGACAAACCTCCTCACGGAGCGCCTGCGCACCTTGATACACTCTGGCCTTGTCGCCGCTCCGGGCCCGGACCGTCATTACGCGCTCACCGCTCAGGGCCGGGCGCTGGAGCCGCTCATCCTCGAAATGGTTCGCTGGACCCTGACCTGGCTTGGACCCGGGGACGCCTCACAGGGTCTTCACGTTCCAGACTGGGACCTGCTGGCGCTCAAGGCACTCTTTCGACCCGATGTTGACCGGGTGAAGCCGCTGCTGGCGCGCTTCGACGCGGACGGCTGGATTGCCTGGGTGAGTATCGACAGCGCGACCTGCCGCTACGGACTTGGCGCGCCTCCTGCGCCTGCGGACATCTCGTTTCCATGCTTCATTTCCGCCCTGCAACGGCGCGGTGAGGTGGTTGGAAAGCTGCCCCTGAATGTCCAGCCCCTGGCGGCCGCGTTCGTGAGTGCGTTCGAAGCGGGACCAGAAAAAGTTCCGGCGACAGGATACTAAATCCTGACTTCCGACGCGCGCCCAACACAATCCGTGACGATGGACGTCTTGAGCGGAAAATGCGGAAGCGGGCGACTTATCGTCCTCCCAAATCCCCCGCCAACCCCACGCCCGCCGCGCGCGCCGCCGCAATCAGTGCCTCGTCCTGCGTGGCCAGTGGCAACCCCATGCGCTGCGCCAGTTCGAGGTAGGCCGCGTCCCAGGACGTAAGCCGATGCGCTTCGGCGAGGCGGGCTGTGGTGCCCCACGTGCGCTCCGTCGTTTCCGGATCGATGGTGATCGGCAACTCGGCCAGGAATGCCGTGAGAGTCAGCCGCGTCTCGCGGTCAATCCGCCGCCGCCGTTCTGCGGCAAGCAACCCGTTGACGGCCTCCAGTGGCCATAGCTGGGGTGCGACGGCGCCGTCTCGCGTCGCGCGGTCGAGCATCGCCATGGTCAACGGCGTTCCTTCGTCTTTGAAACACCAGGCCAGCGCGACCGAATTGTCGAGGACAAAGCTCAACGCCGCCCCTCATTGACAAGGTCCTTGATCGAAAGTCCGCCCAGTGTCGCGCCTTCGCTGGCCGCACGAAGCCCGTCGGCCGCGCGGCGCGCCTTCTCCCGGTCAAAGCCCACCTCATAGGCGACGAGCCGCGCGACCGGCTTGCCCCGGCGGGTGATCACGACGTCGCCCCCGCTCTCGACGGTGTCGAGCAGGGCGGAGAGCCGGTTCTTGGCATCGAAAACGCCGACGGTCTGCATGCTGGATTCCTCATGCCAGCGTTCTAGCTAGATAGGATATTCAGGTGGCCTCGACAAGAAGTGCAATTGCAATTAGTTCATGTTATGTTCGCATTGAGGGATGCGATTTTTGCGAGCGCCAGCGCCTCAAACTGTACAGCGGATTATACCCCTACTTGTGACAAACGCGGCAAACACTTCGCCTATCAAACTGACGCCAACACCGTGCTCGCCGCCCAGCTGTCGCGAGTCAGAAGCTGGCGTTTGGCGAAGGCGGCCATGGCGGCGGTCGAGGGGTCGCGCGACGCTTCCCAGACCCCGTGGCTGGCATAGCGGGTGATCAGCAGCAGGCGGGTGACCCCGGCCTGCCGGTCGGCCAGCGAGCGCTCGGCGGTGAACAGGCCAAAGATCTTCGTGTCGAACCGCACCTCGAAATCGCGCCACCCCTCGCTCGACAGCGTCAGGAACTCGGGCACGTTCTTCGTCTCCACCACGAACCAGCGGTGGACATAGATCCCGCCCGGCTGCGGCCGGTCGGCGACGCCGGGCCGGGTCGTCGGCTCCAGCCCCGCCCGCTGGCCGGTGCGCACGGTCTTGTCGCGCATCAGGGCGACCAGCTCCCGGTCCCGGCCCTTGGCGTCGGGTGTCCATCGAACCAGCATGGCGACCTGGCGACCGACCCAGCCCAGTTGCGGGGTGAAGTAGCCGACCACCTCGCCCCCCGCCGCCGCCAGGCCGGCGAGGCGGCTGCGCGCATGGTCGGCGTAGGCCCGGGCCGGGGTCGTGCCCGGCGCGGCATCCTCCAGGTCGAGGAACAGATAGTCGTACGAGGTCGTCTCTGCGGCGACGGCGAGGCCAGGCGTCATCAGGAGTGCGCCGGCACCCTGGAGCCAGCGGCGGCGAGGGATCATGGTCATGCGGTGACCATCCGTCCGGCAGTGCTGGCACGTCAAGCTATAGTCCCACACCTTGCGGGCATTCCCGACGGCGTCGACCGTGCGGACTGTGTGGGATAGCCTGTGGTCATGAGCCCGAACCTGACCCTGCTCCGCTGCGCCCTGGCGCTTGTCCTGAGCCTCGCCTTCGCCACGGCGACGCCGGCGCTTGCCCAACGCTCCGTGAGGCCACCCGGCGCGGCGGCCTCGTCCGTCGAGGTGCGTTATGGCGACTGGACCGATGCGGCGCGAGCCGGTCGGGTGGTACCCTGGAAGCTGTACCTGCCCAGGGGTGCCGGACCGTTCCCGGTGGTCATCCACTCCCACGGACTGGGCGGCAGTCGCGAGGCCTCGGTCTACATCCTGCAGGCGGTCGCTGAGGCGGGGTTTGTGGTGGTCGCTCTGCAGCACGCGGGGTCTGACAGCGGTCTACTTGCCGGGCGGGCACCTCCTGCAGAGGGGGCTGGACGGGTGGCGGCGGGCCGCGCGGGCATGAACATGCAGGTGGCGCAGGCCCGCTACGGTGACGTCCCCTTCGCCCTCAACCAGCTGACCGAGGCATCCCGCCCCGGCGGTGCCCTGGCCGGCAAGCTAGACCTGGCTCACGTGGGTATGTCGGGGCATTCCTACGGCGCGCTCTCGACCCTTGTGGCCGTGGGCCAGCGGGTGCTGGGCGCGGGTCCCGGCATCAGCTTCGCCGAGCCCAGGATCAAGGCCGCCATCGCCTACAGCCCCAACAAGCCGCGCGGCGATAAGCCGTCGACGGCATTCACCAAGGTAAAGACGCCGATGCTGCACTTCACCGGCACAGCAGACACGACCCCGTTCGACCTGGAAAAGACCGCGTTCGAGCGGACAGCGCCCTATCAGGCGATCACCGGTGCCGACCAGTTCCTGATCATCCTGAAAGACGCCGATCACGCCCTGTTCGGCGGTCGGCGGGTGGCCAACGGCCAGCTGAAGCCCATCGACCCACCACAGATGGAGATCGTCAAGGCCGAGACCATCCGGTTCTGGCGCGCCTATCTGGGCGGCGACAAGACGGCAGCCCAGGCCGAGTGCGACCTGCCCAGGCGGATCGCTGGCGCGGGCGAGGCCTTCGTCAAGGCCGCACGCTGCGGTCCGCCGACACCGATCACCTCGTTGGCGGATCAATGAAACCGCCGACAAGGGTTTCCGCCTCGCGCCGTGCCGTGCTGGGCGCGCCGGCGGTGTTGTTCGCCGCCAGCGCAGCCGGGGCGGAGACCCCCGGCAGTGATGCCGAGGCGCAGCGCATCCTCGAACGCTACCAGGCGTTCGGCGACAAGGCTGCCGGCGGGCCCGGTGACACCGCGTCAGGGGAATGGCTGGAAGGCGAGCTCAACGGCCTGGGCTTTACCTGCCGACGCCAGACCTACGACGTTCCCACCTTCGAGGGTGAGGCCACCTTGACCAGCGGCACCGCCAGGGCCGGGTTGATCCCCCAGGCCATCGTCGCACCGACCTCCGACGCTGGGCTGAGCGGCCCGCTCTATGTGGCGGGGTCGGGCAGGGGCGGGCAGGGGATCGCTTTGCTGATCCTGCCCTACGCACGGTGGTCGACAGCTGTGGGCCAGATCGCACGGCGCGTGCAGGCGGTGCTCGATGGCGGCGCGTCGGCGGTGGTGATCGTCACCACGGGACCGACCGGCGAGGCCCTGGCCCTCAACGCGCCGGTGGACAAGCCGCTGTTCGACAAACCCGTGGCGGTGATGGCCCCCAAGGACGCCGAACCTTTCCTGCAGGCGGCAATTCGGGGCGAGGTTGCAACGCTGCGGGTCGCCGGCCGATCCTTCCGTCGGCCCGCGTTCAATGTCACCGCGACCCTCGATCTCGGTGCGGCCAGCACCCTGGTGATCTCGACGCCGCGGTCCGGCTGGTTCGGCTGCGCGGGCGAGCGCGGCTCGGGCATGGCCGCCTGGCTGATGCTGGTTCGCTGGGCCGCCAGCGCCCGACTGCCGGTCAACATCGCCCTGGTAGCCACCAGCGGCCACGAATACGAGAACGAAGGCGGCGAGCGGTTCATCCACGAACTGGCGCCCGGGCCGGACAAGACCGCCCTGTGGGTCCATCTGGGCGCAAATGTCGCGGCGCGCGACTGGCACGAACGCGGGACCGTCCTGTCGCCTTTGCCCGGGGCCGATTCCCAGCGCTATCTGTTGGCCAGTCCGTCGCTCGTGACCTCGGCCAGGGTGGCGTTCGACGGACAGCCCGGGCTGGAACAGGTCTATCCCGCCGACCCGGCCCTGGCGGCGGGGGAACTCGGCAACGTCCTGCGTGCCGGCTACAGCCCGGCCATCGGCATCTTTGGCAGTCACCGTTTCCACCACGCCCGCGCGGACGACCTGCGCAGCGTTTCCGCGCCCCTGATCCCGCCGGTAGTGGAAGCCTTCGTGAAGGTCATACGCGGCGCAGTCGCAAAGGGTTAAGGCTCGGCGCTCAAAGCTGTCGTCGAGCAGGAAGCCAAGATGACCGACCCCACGCCGCACGACACGCCCCAGTTCATGTCACCTACCTATCGGCTGGCCTCGATGGATCAGGACTTCATCATGAGCGACGCCATGCGCGGCGTTCGGTTCCTGATGGAATTCGCCAAGGCAGACGAGGGCCTTCGAAACTGGGGCGTCCGCTCGACCATCGTGGTGTTCGGCAGCGCCAGGGTGCGTGAGGACGGCCCCCCGCCGCAGGCCCGGTGGTATGCTGCGGCGCGCGAGTTCGGGGCCATCGCCTCAAAGCGGGGCGGGGCTTATCTGTCGTCAGACAAGGAGCGGCACAATGTGATCTGCACCGGTGGCGGTCCGGGCATCATGGAGGCTGCAAACCGGGGTGCCGCCGACGTTGGCGCGCCATCCATTGGCCTCAACATCACCCTGCCGCACGAGCAGGAGCCGAACAGCTATTCGACGCCGGAACTGACCTTCCGGTTTCACTATTTCGCCATGCGCAAGATGCACCTGGCCATGCGTGCCAATGCGCTGGTGGTGTTTCCGGGCGGCTTCGGGACGCTGGACGAACTGTTCGAGATGCTGACCCTTCGCCAGACCGACAAGGCGCCACCCATCCCCATCGTGTTGTTCGACGAGGGCTACTGGCGCAGCATCATCAATTTCGAGGCCCTGATCGCCGCCGGCATGGTCGCAGCGCCGGACATGGCGTTGTTCAAGTTCGCCGAGACCGCCGAGGACGTCTGGACCTGTCTGACGGCTGGCGGCCTGCAGACCCACGAACGATTGGATGACGCACCACTGGTCGGACCTATGGGTGTTGCCTGAAGTCGGCTCTTGCCGGTGTGCCTATGGAGATCGCTCGCGCAATCCCGAAAGCGGCTTCGCGTTTGAGCGACGCATCAAGGTCTAGCCCCGCAGCCCCGACACCGTCACATTGCCTTCAGGATTCGGGGGCGGGATGATGAGCGAGGGACCAGAAGCGCCAAGACAGTACGCCGCCGAGGGCGTCTACTTGCTGCGCACCGCCCAACAGATCCAGTACCAGCTCAGCCAGATGGCCGATCAAAAGGCCAGCATGCTGCTGGGCGCAACCTTCGTGATCTTTACGATCACGGTCAGCCAGATCCACAATGTGGCCCAACCGGCGCCGCTGCTGATCCTGGGCGCGGCGGCCTTTGTCTCGGCCCTTCTGGCGGTGATTGCCGTGCTGCCTTCAACCAAGGCTCCTCCGCGGGCTGACGGACCGGCCAACATCCTGTTCTTCGGCTCCTTCACCCAGGTTCCCGAGGCGGAATATGTGGAGATGCTGCTGGAGGTGGTCTCGGACAGTCGCACGGTCTACGAGGCCTTCGCCCACGACATCTATCAGAACGGTCGGATTCTTGCGCACAAGAAGTACCGGTTTCTGGCCTATGCCTATCGCATCCTGCTGGCCGGTCTGGTGATGAGTTTCCTGGCCTTTGTCGCCGCCTATTTTGGTTGGGTCGACTGACCGTCACTGGTCATAGCCGCTGATCATAGGGCAATCTGCGGCCCGCGCTCACCGCAAGCTTGACCTCGACGCCGTAGTCGGGCGGTTTCAGGCTCATGAAACGAATCCTCGTGGGCGCGCTGGCCGCGCTGATGACAGCAGGCGCTGCCCTTGCGGCACCGGACCTCGCCAGAATGACGGCCGGCGAGCTGACGGTGTTCCTGCGCGCCTTCCCCAAGGGTGGGGAATTGCACAACCATCTGGGCGGCGGCACACCGGCCGAGGACCTCATCGCGTGGGCGGTGGAGGACGGGCTGTGCGTCGACATCGAGGCGCTGGCGATCCGGCTCACGTGTTCCGGCGACACCCTGAAGCCCGTCGCCGCGTTCGTCGCGGATGAAGCCCAGAGGTCGGCGCTAATTGACAGTCTGACCGTTCGCCATCCTCGATTTCGGGGTCGCTCGGGACACGACCAGTTCTTCACGGCGTTCAGCCGCCGTGGCCAGTCACCCCGGCGAACGGGCGATGCACTGGCCGAGACACTGGATGGGCTGGCGCGACAGAACACCTTCTATGCCGAGCTGATGGTGACGCCTCAGGCGGCCTCATCTCGAGGGATGGGTGCCCGTGTCGGCTGGCGTGGCGATGCGGCGACGACGAAGGCGGCCCTGAGCGAAGCCGGGCTCGAGACGCTGGTACCCGCCGTCAGGACCGACACGGATGCTATGGAGGCTCGCGCGCGGGCCGTGATGAAGTGCGGGACGCCCGAGGCGACGCCGGGATGTCAGGTGACGGTGCGCTTTCTCTTCCAGGCGATACGCCAGGGACCGCCCGAACAGACCATGGCCCAGCTTCAGCTGGGCGTAGCGGTCGTCGCCGCCGACAAGCGCTGGGTCGGGCTGCAACTGGTCGCCCCCGAGGACAGCCCCGACGCCGTCAAATACTACGACACTCACATGCAGATCGTGGCCGCGCTAACCGACCAGGGTCGCAACACGCCGGTGGCCCTGCACGCCGGTGAGGTTTCCCTTGCGATCGTTGCGCCCGACGATCTGCGTGATCACGTGACCAAGGCCGTCCGCGTGGCCGGCGCGCGGCGGATCGGCCACGGGGTAGGCCTGCCTGCCGAGACGAACGCTGTGGCCGTCGCGGCGGAAATGGCGGCCAAGGGCGTCCTGATCGAGGTCAATCCGATCTCGAACCGTGCGATCCTTGAGGTGGAGCCTGCAGACCACCCGTTCAGTTGGTTCCGCCAGCAGGGCGTGCCGGTCAGCCTGTCCACGGACGATAGCGGCATCCTGCGCAGCGACTTGTCCGGCGACTATGCCCTGGCGCTGAAGATGGGTGCCACCTACGCCGACCTGAAAGCGTCTGCCCGCAACGCCATCGCGTACAGTTTTCTGAGCGGGCGAGGCCTGTGGCAGGATCCCAACTTCTACCGCAAACCGGCGGAGGTCTGCAGAGGTCAGATCGGCACCGCTGAGCCTCGGGGGGCCTGCGCCGGTCTGGTGGCCGGCAGCGACAAGGCCCGCGAACAGTGGCGCCATGAGCGGCTGCTAAAGGTGTTTGAAGCGGGGCGCTAAGCTTTCAGCGCCATGTACACAAACCGCGCCCCGCACTTCAGGAACGGTCAGCACGGACAGGATCGCCAGCTCTTGGGTGTCTCGCGGTCGTCCATCTCGCGGGCGGCATCAAATTCTACAGCACGGCGTCGATCTCGTCCGGCGTCAGGCCCGCAGCTTCCAGGACCTCGCGGGTATGCTGACCGAGCTTTGGTGCGGCGCGGCCAACGGATGGGGCCCCCTCCGGAAAGCGCGCAGGTGACGCTGGCGCGCGGAATGATCCGCCCCAGCCGTCCTCGACGGTGATGAAACAGCCTGCGGCCTCGGCCATGTCGGACTCGGCCAGTTCAGCCAGCGTCGACATCGGTGCCCAGGCCAGGTCCTGTTCGTCCAGACGCGCGCCGGCTTCCGCTAAGGTCAGTTTCGCAAACCCCTCGTCGCACATGGCGCGGATTTCGCGAGTGATCTCCAGGTCCGCGACCGGCGGCTCAAATCGTGGGTCGGCCAGAACCTCGGGCCGGTCGATGGCAATCATCATCTTGGTGAAGCAGTCCAGCGTGCGCGGCACGATGCATACCCAGCGATCGTCGGCAGTGCGGAAGAAGCCGGATATCCCGCTGGGGCGGTCGTTGCGGACCTGGGTGGTCACGACCTCGCCATAGCGCAATTGCTGCGCCAGATCCCAACTGATGGCATAGGCCCCGGCGCGGATCAGGCTGGTCTCAACCAGACGGCCCCGGCCCGTCGAGGTGCGCTCGTGCAGCGCGGCCAGCACAGCAGAGACAGTCGCCAGCGCGGTGACATGATCGCCGAAACCGGGGCGCGAGGCGAAGGGCTCCTGATCCGGCGGGATCATGGCCCGGGCCATGCCGCTGCGCGTCCAGAAGGCGGTGATGTCAAAGGCGGCTACGTCAGCTTCTGGACCCACCAGGCCATAGCCGGTGACAGCAGCATAGATCAGTCGGGGCATGTCAGCCTTGAGGCTGTCGTAGTCGAGACCCAGGCGTTTCAGGGAGCCGGGGCGAGTGTTGGTGATGAAGATATCGGCCTGGCTGATGAGAGTCTTGAGTGCCTTGCGCCCTTCGGGCCGGGCGATGTCGAGCACGACACCCTTCTTGCCGCGGTTCTCGTTGGTGAAGATCGGGTTGCCGGGGCTGGCCTCGGTGTCCGGCTGAAAGGCGCGGGTAGCGTCACCGATGGGACTTTCCACCTTGATGACGTCGGCACCCCAGTCCGCGAGGACGGCGGCGCTGCTGGGCCCAGCCACCCAGGTCGCCATCTCGACGACCTTCAGTCCTTGCAACAGCATCCTGGTCTCCCCATCAGTTTTATGACGGAGGATATGACACAGGGCCCGGCAGGTCGTCCCCTGCGGCCGAAAAACTTCGGTCTGGTGCCTGGCGGATGTGGCCGCAGATCAGATTTCGTCGGCGACCACGCGCACCAGTTCGACGATTTTGCGCCGAATGGCCAGTTCGGTGATCCGCGGGAAAGCGGCCATCAGTTCGATGCCCTCGCTCGACAGCAGAAACTCCTGGGCCGCGTCGCGCTGGCCGGTCACGGCTTCACGGTCGCCGAGTCCATCATAGAAATAGGCTACTGGCGTTTTCAGCGCCGCGGCGATTTCCCAGAGCTTCGAGGCACTTACCCGGTTGGCCCCGCGCTCGTACTTCTGCACCTGCTGAAACGTGATGCCGAGCGCATCGGCCAGCCGCTCCTGGCTGACCCCCATCTCCTTGCGCCGCATCCTGATCCGGATGCCGACATGCAGGTCGACAGGATGGGGGCCGTCGCCCCGGTTGATTTCGCTGACATCGACAGTCGGCACCGCCGCCGCTGTGCGTTCCAATTGATTTGTCATTTCTCCGACCTGCTGTTTCGAAAACCTGGCACCCCACGACGCCGTGGCCCTCGGATCCGCACCCCCCTAGGTACGCTTATAAGTTGAGACATTATGACGGAAATAGGAAACGCACGTCTACCCAAATTGGGGAATGGTCATGGACGTGCCGGTGTCAGGCTTGGTTTCGCAGGTCAAGTTCCTGGCGCTCCCATTCGGAAACGATCCCCAATTCGGCCAGGTTTGCGAAAAGACGCTGCAGATAAGTCTGGTTGGCGAGGACGACGCCCAGCAGCAGTCCGCTTCCCAGAATCCGCGATGTAACCCAATAGCCATCGTCGCAACGTTCACACTTGCCGTCAGCGACCAGGCGGATCAGACGGCGCCGGACGGTCTCGTGAGCTATGCCCAGGCGTCTTGCGATGTCTGCAGCGCCCACCGGTCTACGGTCAGCGTCGGGTACGAAGCCGCCCTCGGTCCATTCGTTACCTTCATCGCCGCCTTCAATATCCGTTAGATGCTCCGTATTGGCGCTGAACACGTCCAGCAGGATCAGGCTGGAGACCAGGTCCCCGATGTTTTGGCGCAAGGGTTCCACGAGCCGCAGCAGGTAGTCAGCCGACAGCCGTATCACGAGACGAGTGGGAGGATTTTCAGGATCGAAGGGCGGTCCGTTGGGTCGGGCCAGTTCGCTCAGCATTCCGATCTTGCGCAGTCTGAAATAGAGCGACCGCACGAGTGCGTAGTTGGCCTCGGCGACCATGCGGTAATAAGCGGAATTCAGAGGAGCCTGAGGCAGGATTACGCCCCGGGGGGTCGATTGCAGGACGCCGGCCTCAATCAGAGCAGCAATGCGCCGCCGCGTCGTCTCGAAGGGGATGCGGAGCGAGCCTGCGATCGCGTTAATGCTGACCGGACGTCGCAAATCGTCCGGGGGGGGTTGATCCAGCGAGGCGTAGGTACGTTGCAGGTCCGGATCACGGGTGATCAGCGATACGTTAGCCTGGCTGATTGCCGCCAGCAGCAGGCCGTCGATTACGTCGCGGCCAAAACCGCTCAACTTCACCAGATCCAGGGCAAACCCGACCGCCAGCCGCGCCGCCACCCTGATACTGCTGTTCGACACCTCTTGCGTCATTCCGCTGTGGTTTCTTCCTGCCGCATGACCTGGCGGAGTCTGAGCCGCCCGGCGCATCTTGCGTAGTTCGTTATCGGGGAGTCACGCGCAATTGAACCGCGTCTGCCGGACAACCACACCGGCTATGTCGCGCCGCCACCTTGGTACAGCCGCTGCGCCACGCTATTTGTGGCCCATGGCCGAAGCCTTCAACAAGATATCACTACCGGCGGACAAGGCGCTGCGATACGCCGCCGTGGCCGAGGAAATCGCGGCCGTGCTGGACGGCGAGCCCAATGTTGTAGCGCGCATGGCGACCGTGTCGTCTATGTTGGCTAACAGCTTTCCACAGTACTTCTGGACGGGATTCTATGTCGTCGATGAGACCCGGGCTGATGAATTGGTTGTGGGACCCTATCAAGGTACGCTGGGCTGCATGCGGATCGCCTTCGGGCGTGGGGTCTGCGGGACTGCGGCGGCGACGCGGTTGACCCAGGTGGTCGAGGACGTCCACGCCTTCCCCGGACACATTGCCTGCGACGGGCGCTCGGCCAGCGAGATCGTCGTCCCGGTGTTTGGCCCTGACGGCCGTCTCATCGCCGTGTTTGATGTGGATTCCGACCATCCGGCGGCCTTTGACGCAGTCGACCAGGAATGGCTGGAGCAAATCCTGGGCCGCACGTTTGGCGCTTCCGCGTGAGGTTCGTTGTCTTACGTCGCGGCGCCTTGAGTAGAATAGTACAAACGCGCCACGATGGTGCCCATACCAACGGAGCTTAGAGATGGCCGAAGCTTATATTGTCGCCGCGACCCGCACAGCCGGTGGACGCAAGGGCGGACGCGTCAGGGGCTGGCATCCGGCTGACCTCGCAGGTGTGGTCCTGAACGAGTTGGTCGACCGCACGGGCATTGATCCGGCAACTGTCGAAGACGTGATCATGGGCTGCGTGACCCAGGCCGGCGAACAGTCGACCAATATCGGGCGCAATGCTGTTTTGGCGTCAAAACTGCCGGAAAGCGTGCCGGCCACTTCGGTGGATCGCCAGTGCGGTTCGTCCCAGCAGGCCCTGCAGTTCGCCGCCCAGGCGGTGATGAGCGGCACCATGGATATCGTGATCGCGTCAGGTGTCGAGAGCATGACCAGGGCACCGATGGGCATGTCAGTGATGCTGCCGGCCCAGGCTGGACTGGGCGTGCCGAAGAGCTCGCGAATGGAAGAGCGCTATCCCAACATCCAGTTCAGCCAGTTTATGGGCGCTGAGATGGTCGCCAAGAAGTACGGCCTGACCAAGGAACAGCTGGATGAGTTCGGCTACCTGTCCCAACAGCGCGCCATTGCGGCCACCCAAGGCGGTGCCTTCAAGGACGAGATTCTGGCCATCGACGGCCTCGACAAGGAAGGCAATGTCGTCTGCCATGACAGCGACGAAGGCATCCGCTTTGACGTCAGCCTGGACGGCATGCGCGGCGTCAAGCTGCTGCAGGAAGGTGGTAGCCTAACCGCCGCCACCTCCAGCCAGATCTGTGATGGCGCGTCAGGCGTGATGGTCGTTTCGGAGCGGGCCCTGAAGGAACATGGCTTGACGCCCCTGGCGCGCATTCACCATCTTTCGGTGATTGGCCACGATCCGGTGATCATGCTGGAAGCACCGATCCCGGCGACTGAACGCGCTCTGAAGCGCGCAGGCATGTCGATAGACGACATCGATCTGTTCGAAGTGAACGAGGCTTTTGCGTCCATTCCGGTGGCCTTCCTGCAGAAGCTGGGTGCCGATCCGGACCGGCTCAACGTGAACGGCGGTGCCATCGCGCTGGGCCACCCGCTGGGTGCCTCAGGCACCAAGCTGATGACCACCCTGCTGCATGCGCTCAAGGCGCGCGGCAAGCGGTACGGGCTGCAGACCATGTGCGAGGGCGGTGGCTTGGCCAACGTGACCATCGTCGAGCGGCTCTAGGAACTTGGCCGGACGCGTCATTGCCATCACAGGCGCGTTCGGCGTTCTCGGGTCCGCCGTGGCCGGGGCTGCTGCGGCGCAGGGAGCCAGACTGGCGCTGATCGACTTCGCCAAGGCACCGCCAGCCAATCTACCGGCCGGCCCGGATGTGCTGGTGGTGGGTGGGGTCGATCTCACTGACGCTGTCGCGGCGGGCGCCACAATAGATGCGGTGGCGGATCGCTTTGGTGGCCTTGACGCGTTGCTAAACGTTGCCGGCGGCTTTCGCTGGGAGACGCTTGAGGCCAGTGGGTTCGAGAGCTGGCACCGCCTGTTCCTGATGAACGTTCAAACCGCCGCCAACGCCAGCCGCGCGGCCATACCCTATCTCCGTCGCAGCTATGCGGGACGCATCGTCAACGTCGGTGCCAACGCCGCGCTGAAGGCGTCTCTCGGGATGGGGCCATATGCCGCGTCGAAAGCCGGCGTCCACAGTTTGACGCAAAGTCTGGCCGAGGAGCTGAAACCGGACGGCGTCACGGTCAACGCCGTGCTCCCATCCATCCTGGACACACCGACCAACCGCGCCGATATGCCCCAGGCTGATTTCGCCAGCTGGGTGACCCTCGACGAATTGGCGACGGTGATGCTGTTTTTCGCCAGCGAGGCCGCCAGCGGCGTGACGGGGGCCCTTGTTCCTGTCACGGGTCGGGTTTGAAGACCGAACCGCACCTTCGAAAATTGTGGTTAGGTTATCGCCGATAGCTTGACCGCGCGAACGGCGCCAATGTGACAGCGGGGAGGCGATCCGCATGACGGGCCTTTTAATTCTTTTGGCTGCCGCCGCGCCGCAGGTGGCGGAACAGGCGGTCGCCACACAGGCACCTGCGCCGCCTGAGCGCGGGGTGATAGCCTACCCGGCCGTCTTCTTCGCCGAGGTGCGGCCCACAAGTGCCTACGACATGGTGACCCGCTTGCCGGGCTTCAGCTTCGACAAGGGCTCGACCGTCCGTGGCTTGGCCGGCTCGGGCGGCAATGTGTTGATCGATGGCCAGCCGCCGCTCGCAAAAAACGATCCACTTGAAGACATTCTGCGCCGGATTCCCGCCACATCGGTGGTGCGTGTGGAGGTGATCCGTGGTGGCGCGCCCGGTATCGACATGGAGGGCCGCACGGTCCTGGCCAATGTGGTCCGACGTCAGGAGGCCGGGTTCCGCGGTGCGATCCAGCCCTATTTCGACGCCGTCTACGATGGCCGAATTTTGCCCGGAATTCGCTTCGAGGGGCAATGGACGCTGCCCGGAGGAAGGACTGCTGATTTCAGCCAAACCTTCAGCACCGGACATTTCCCCAACGACGAATTCGGAGATGGGGGGCGTATCCGCTACGATCCCAGCGGTCGCAGGCTGATCGACTCTGATGTCAACGCGGACTCGCACGGCTCGCGGATCCAGTCCACGGGCGCGTTCCAGACCCCGTTGCTGGGCGGCCGGGCCAGTCTGACCGGTGCCATCCAGGTCAATCGCGGTACCCTGGAACTCTATGATAACGACAAGCTGTCGCGAGGTGTCGAATACGAAAAGAATCCCAACAACCGTGTCCAGCTCGAAGCCGGCCTACGGTTCAATCGCAAGCTCACTGGCCAGGTGAGCCTGGAGACCCTGTTCTTCCAGCAGTACTTCACCCAGGACCAGCGCGCCCACTTCGAGGGGCCCGGCCTGACGCGCGACTTCGCACTGGACCGCAAGACTTCCGAGAGTGTGGCGCGCGTTCAGTTCAGCATAACGCCGGATGCCTCGCTCAAGGTCGAGACTGGCGTCGAGGGGGCGTTCAATCGTCTGAACAGCGAGACTGATCTTTCGGTCAACGGCCGCGTCACCCCCTTGCCGGCCGGGAACGTGCAGG
>JANORH010000037.1:0-3440 GCA_031415215.1 Alphaproteobacteria bacterium
CTGGGGCAAATCTGACCGCATGCCTTGAGGGCGGCGCTCACCCGATCCGGCATAGTGCTTCGCCCAACTCCTCAACCGCCGCCTCTGTGGTCGCCCATGAGCACATGAAGCGCACCGAACCGTCGAGAAATCGATAAACGAACCAGCCGGCGGCCTGCAACGCGGTCAGTCGCGCCGCGTCCATATCGACGAACACTGCGTTGGCCTGCACCGGATGCGTGACCCGGAACGGCATCAGGGCGGCCAGCTTCGTGGCCATGGCGTTGGCGTGAGCGGCGTGCCTCAGCATGGCGCCATCCTGCAGCATGCCGATGAAGGGCGCCGCGTAGAAGCGGCCTTTGGAAGGGAGCTGGCCCCCCTGTTTCAGGCGTGCGTCAAATCGCCTGGCCAGAGCGCGGTCAAAGATCACGACGGCCTCGGTCGGGGGCATTCCGGCCTTGGTGCCGCCCACCACCAGGATGTCGACCTCAAGGCCAGCGATGGCTGTTAGGTCGAACCCGGATGCGGCTGCGTTGGCCAGCCGTGCGCCGTCCAGATGAACGCCGTAGCCCAGAGTCCTGACCGGCTGAATCAGGGTCTGGAGTTCGGTGATGGAATAGACGGTTCCGTACTCGGTGGCGTTGGTGAGCGAGAGCGCGGCGGGCGATTGGCGGTGCGAAACGTCGGGGGCTGCCAGGTGCTCTGAGAGCGTTCGCGGATCGATCTTTCCCGATACCCCCGCCAGCCCGATCAACCCCAGTCCGTGGCCGAACAACCCCGGCGCACCGGTCTCGTCGGTGCAGACGTGGGCGTGTTCGTGGGCCAGCACCGCCTCGAACGGTCGGCACAGCGCCGCCAGCGATATGGCGTTGGCGGCGGTACCGGAGGCCACAAACCGCACCTCGGCGTCGGCGTCCAGCATGGCGCGAACCAGGTCAGCGGCACGCGCGCTGGTGGCGTCGGAGCCATAGCCGGATGCGAAGCCGGTGTTGGCCGCAACCAACGCCGCCATTGCCTCGGGCGCAGCGGGGGCAGTGTTATCGGAGGCGAAGTCGTAGCGGGCCATAAGACTGATCACCCCCCTTTCCATTTCCTACAGGTCCCGCGCCCACTCCCGCACTTCGCCCACGAACAGGTCCGGCTCCTCCATGGCGGCGAAGTGGCCGCCGCGGGGCATGTCGGTCCAGCGGACGATGTTGTGGGCGCGCTCGGCGAAGCTGCGGGGCGGGGCGGTGTAGAGCGGCTCGCCCGGGAAATTGGCGAAGGCGGTGGGGGTCTCCAGTCGCTCGCCGGGCGCGAAGGCCATGCCACCTTCTTCCACCAGCCCACGATAGTACCAGGCTCCGGTCGCGAAGCTGTCGGTCATCACGTAGATCATGATGTTGGTGAGCAGGCGGTCCTTCGAATAGACTTCGTCCAGGGTCTTGGCACTCAGGTCCGACCAGTCGTGGAAGCGTTCCAGGATCCAGGCGGCCTGGCCCACGGGGTTGCCCGCGCCCATCCAGGCGATGGACTGGGGCTTGGAGACCTGAAGGCGGAAGTAGGCACCCATCACCTCCTGTGCGCCAGCCTGACGCTGGGCCCAGGCGATCTCGGCCTCGCCCTGCGGACCGCCGTGCGGGCGGAAGCCCATCATGTTTAGGTGGATAGCCCTTGCATGAGCGCCGTGGTCGCGGCCGAGCCACGAGGTGACCAGCGCGCCCCAGTCGCCGCCCTGCGCCAGATAGGTCTCATAGCCCAGCACCTTCGTCATCAGGGTATTAAACAGGCGCGCCGTACTGCGCTGGCCGATGGGCCGGGTGGGTTTCGACGAAAACCCGAAGCCGGGCAGCGAGGGGATTACCAGGTCGAAGGCGTCGGCCGGGTCGCCGCCGAACCGCGATGGGAACGCCAGTTTCTCGATCGCTTGCCAGAACTCATAGTGCGATCCCGGCCAGCCGTGGGTCAGAATCAGCGGACGCTTGCCGCCTGCCTCGCCCACCACGTGCAGGAAGTGGATGTCGAAATCCTCGACCTTTGCCGTGAACTGCGGGAACCGGTTCAGGTTCTCGACGGCGGCGCGCCAGTCGTAGTCGTCGGTCCAGTACTCGCAGAAATCCTGCAGGTAGGCACCGTCGCAGCCATAGGCCCAGCCGTCTGCAACGTCGGGCATGAGTGGCCAAGGGTATGTGCGGACCTGATCCAGTACAGTTCGGACCCTGGACTTCTTCCAGTGCACCTCAAACGGCGTGGGTTTGGCCATCCTGCGTTCCTCAACTCCGCTGCCTGCCAGCAGGGACGGGGAAGCGGCGGCTCTGTCAAGCTCCGGGACGCAGGCCTTTCACCAAGGTGGTCGTCAAGAGATTCCGCAGTTCCTGCGCCGCGCCCTTGGGCAGCTTGCCGGCCATCTCCAGCACGATGATCCCGTGTGTGGCGGCCCAGAACATGGCACCGATCTGGAGGGGATCGCCAGTCATCTTGCCGGCGGCGATACGGTCTTTGACCCAGGCGCTCATGTTGTCGTACGCCCGCTGGCCGGCGGCCACAAGTGCGGGATAGCTGTCGTCGTTCGGCTGGTTCAGATCGAACATCAGCTTGTAGGTGTCGGGATGCTCGAAGGCGAAGGCGACATAGGCCTCGCCGACGTTGGTGCGCTTGCCGCCGTCGCGGGCCTTTTCCAGAGTCTCCGCGAACCGATTGAAACCGTTGGTGCGCACTGCGGCCAGGATATCGTCCTTGTCCTTGAAGTAGCGGTAAGGCGTCATCGGAGAGACGCCGAGTTCGGCGGCCAGCTGGCGCATGGTCACCGCGTCCGGTCCCTTTTCGGCGAACAGACGCTCTGCAGCCTCGCAAAGGCGGTCGCGAAAGTCGGCGACATCCGTGTCGGAGAGCACGCGGGGCATTCGACTCAGCACCTGAAAGAAAACACTTGCCAACAGCTTAGGCTTACCCAATAAATTTACAACGTAAGTTACGCAAGCAAAACCAAAGGGAACGGTCATGGACGGCGATTTGCGCATCAATCCTTACCTGGCAGGCAATTTTGCGCCGGTTCGGTCAGAAGATGACTTCGACCTGAAGGTCACGGGCGAGATCCCGGCCGGCCTGCGCGGTGCCCTGTTCCGCATCGGCCCGAACCCGCAGTTTGAACCGCTCGACCCCAACCATCACTGGTTCGGCGGCGACGGCATGGTGCACGGCTTCTACGTCGCCGACGGCAAGGTCAGCTACCGCAACCGCTATGTCCAGACGCCCAAGTGGAAGCTGGAAAACGAGCACGGTCGCGTGCTGTTCGGGACCATGGGCAACCCCATGACGACCGATCCTGTTGCCCAGGGCAACGAGGGTGGCACCGGCAACACCAACATCATCTGGCACGCCGGCAAGCTGCTGGCACTGGAAGAGGCGCATCACCCCTTCGCCATGGATCCCGCGACACTGGAGTCCAAGGGCTATGACCGTGAGTTCAAGGGCAAGGTCAC
>JANORH010000038.1:0-2371 GCA_031415215.1 Alphaproteobacteria bacterium
CGACCGCTATGCCAGGGACGCCCAACGGCCCGGTGCGATCCGCGGCATGGTCAACTGGTACCGCGCCACCTTGAGGGTTCCCGGCAAGATGGCGGGGCCGTGGCCGGTGATACAGACCCCGACCCTGATCGTCTGGGGCGAAGAGGACGCCGCGCTTGGCGTTGAGCTGCTGGACGGTACCGACGTCTATGTCCGCGACCTGACGATCAAACGCCTGCCCGGCGTGTCTCATTGGGTGCAGCAGGAGGCACCGGATCAGGTGAATGCGATCCTGAAGAGCTGGCTGCCACGTCCACCCAACACTTCGAAAGGCAATCCATGACAAGGCAAACCCGGATTCTGACCGAGGGAATCTACTTTGGCGAGGCCCCCCGATGGCGCGATGGCCGACTGTGGTTCAGCGATTTCTATGCCCATGCCGTGAAATCTGTGTCCCTGACTGGCGATCTGCGGACCGAGTTCGAGATCGACGACCAGCCCTCCGGTCTTGGCTGGATGCCGGATGGGTCGATGTTGGTGGTCTCCATGACCAAACGCCAGATCCTGCGGCGCACGCCGGACGGCGTCATCACCGTCCACGCTGACCTCGGCCACATCGCCGCCTTCCACTGCAACGACATGGTGGTCGACGCCGTCGGCGGCGCCTACGTCGGCAACTTCGGTTTCAATCTGGACGCCCACCTCGCGTCGCGCGGCATGGCCGAGGTGCTGGCTGATCATCCCACGGCGAAACTTGCCTACGTTGCCCCGGACGGAACCCCCCGCGTCGTCGCGGAAGACATGCACTTCCCCAACGGCCCGGTGATCACGCCGGATGGCAAGACCCTGATCCTGGGCGAAACCCTGGGCGGGGTCCTCACCGCCTTCGACATCGCGCCAAGCGGCGACCTGTCGAGCCGCCGCGTTTGGGCCTCAACCCAGCCTTACGTTCCAGACGGCATCTGCCTGGACGCCGACGGTGCCATCTGGATCGCCAACCCTATCGGCCCCCAATGTGTGCGGATTGCCGAAGGTGGCCAGGTGCTGGAGGTGATCGACACCGGCCAGCCCTGCTATGCCTGCATGCTGGGCGGCGACACCGGCAAGACGCTGTTCATGCTGACAGCGGCGTCGGCTGATCACGAGGCGGCTGCGGCCAACCAGACGGGAAAGATCCTGGTGACTGAGGTGGATGGTCCGGGCGCGGGCCGACCTTAAGGTCCTACCTGCCCAGCTCTGCGGCGGGCGGTCCTCATCCCGCCATCGCGCTGCGACGGCGGGAGAATAACCTTATGGCCGTGCCGGAATCGGCTGGACGTAGGCGTTCTTCGCCGCCTTTTCCGCCGCGTTCAGGTCCTTGAACGCTTCCCGCTTGGGGCCGAGGTAGCCAAACAGATAGGCGGCCACCTTGCGGATCTGGATCTCTTCCGAACCCTCGGTGATGCGGTAACGGCGGTGGTGGCGGTAGATGTGCTCGAAGGGGGTGTGACGGGAATAGCCCATGCCGCCGTGCACCTGCATGGCGCGGTCCGAGGCCTCGCAGACCAGCCTGTTTCCCCAGTAGTTGCACATCGAGACCTTGTCGGAGATCGTGCGCTCGATCTCCTTGTGATCCATCTTGTCCATCTGCCAGGCGGTTTTGCGGATCAGCAGGCGTAGCATCTCGCACTGGGTCTGCAGCTCGACCAGCGGCCACTGGATGGCCTGGTTGTCGCTGAGCGGCTTGCCGAAGGGCTTGCGTTTGCGGGCGTATTTGACGCTCTCATCGATGCAGAACTGCGCGGCACCCAGGGACGATGCCGCCTGGCGGATGCGGTTCTGGTGCACGAAACTCTGGCCCAGCCCCAGCCCACGGTCGATCTGGCCCCAATAACTGTCCTCCGGGATCCAGACGTTGGTGAAGCTGACACGCGGATGGTCGGTGGGCATGTTGAATGTCCACATATATTCTTCGATCTTCACCCCGGGCGTATCCGCCGGCACGATGAAGCAGGTGATGCCGGTGGCATCTCCGTCCTTGCCGGATGTGCGCGCAAAAACCATGACGTGGGTCGCCACGTGCATGCCCGTCGTCCACATTTTTTCGCCGTTGATCAACCAGCCGGGCTTGCCGTCCTTTTCGTGCGGAACGCCGACGGTCTCCATGAAGGTGGCGTCTGAACCATGGTTGGGTTCGGTCAGACCAAAGCCGGTGCGCATCTTGCCGCCCAGCAGCTTTTCCGCGTCGCGGTCATACTGGGCGTTGGTGGCAAACTCCTTGAACATCAGGATGAAGGGGTTGTTGCCGACGATCGAGTGCTCGGTCTGCAGGTCGTTGAACAGGCCCAGGCCCTTGGCGGCCAGGTGCTCGCGGATGATCGCCATGGCCAGCTGGCTGCCGCCCTTGCCACCC
>JANORH010000039.1:0-3109 GCA_031415215.1 Alphaproteobacteria bacterium
CGCGCGGCACGCCCAACGTCTGGTCGACGCCGGCCTTTGATCCGGAGCTGGGTCTGGTCTACCTGCCCACCGGCAACTCCACGCCAGACTACTGGGGCTCGCACCGGTCGCTGCTGAGCGAGTTCTATTCGTCTTCGGTGGTGGCGCTGGACATCGCAACCGGCAAGGAACGCTGGGTGTTCCAGACCGTGCACCACGACGTCTGGGACTATGACGTGCCCTCCCAGCCGATGCTGATCGACTTCCCGGTGGCGGGTGGGACAGCGCCGGCGCTGGTGCAGTTCACCAAGCGCGGCCAGGTCTTTGTGCTCGACCGTCGCACCGGCAAGCCACTGACCAAGGTGGTAGAGGTCTCCACCCCGCGCGGTGCCCAGAAAGGCGAGTGGCTGTCACCGACCCAGCCCTATTCCGTGGAAATGCCGACCGTGGGCGTGGAGCGGCTGACGGAAAAGATGATGTGGGGCGCTACACCGCTGGACCAGCTCTACTGCCGGATCAGCTTCAAGCAACTTCGCTATGACGGCGACTTCACGCCCCCCGGCGGCAAGCAGGCGTCGCTGCAGTATCCCGGCATGGGTGGCGGCATGAACTGGGGGTCCGGTGCCTATGATGCGCGGCGGGGCCTGTTGCTGGTCACCGACGTGCGGGTGCCACAGAGTGTGCGATTGACTCCCACCAACGAGCCCGGCCTGCAGATCAAGCTGGCCAAAGATCGTCCGCCGCCCAGCATGAAGGCCGTGGCCTACAAGAGCCAGGCGAAGTTTCTGGTAAGTCCGCTGTTCACGCCGTGCCTGCAGCCGCCGCACGGCATGATGACGGCCATCGACGTCAAGACCCGCCAGATCGTCTGGCAGG
Organism: Alphaproteobacteria bacterium; assembly: GCA_031415215.1. Lineage (GTDB taxonomy): Bacteria > Pseudomonadota > Alphaproteobacteria > Caulobacterales > Caulobacteraceae > Phenylobacterium. Next base: position 856 of record JANORH010000039.1, read on the forward strand.
TGCCCGTGGGAACCGCCGAGGCCGAGGGCCCGCTGGGTATCGAATCGCGCATCCCTCTACCGGTCGGAACGTTTGGTCTGGGCGGCGTGATCACCACGGCCGGCGGCGTCACGTTCCACGCCGCCACCATCGACCCCTATCTGCGGGCCTATGACAACGCGACCGGCAAGGTGCTGTGGAAGGGCAAGCTGCCGGTCGGCGTCGGCGGCACGCCATCGACCTATGTCTCACCGAAAACCGGCAAACAGTACGTCGTGGTCTCGGCCGGTGGTGCGCGGATGAGCATGGCCAAGGGCGACTACGTCGTGGCCTACGCCTTGCCGTAGCGGCGGGCAGGAGAGGGGCAAAGATGGCTGCACGTATCAGGTTTCTGGTGTTCTGCGTGATCGTGCTGGCCTTGCCGGGCGGTCTGATGGCGCTGGACGATCCCCGGGTTGGGGATCTCGACAAGCTTGCGCTGATCCTCAGTCCGGCGGTGGCCGGGCTGGTGTTGAACATGGGGCTGGGCAAACGCAGCCACCCGATCAAATGGCGGGAGGTCGGTCTGGCGGCGCTCATCACCCTGACCATTGCCGGACTGGCGCTGGCGGTCGCGCTTCTGGCTGGTGCGTCCGGCTTCAGCGGCCAGTCCCGGGGTCCACAGGACGCTGTCGCCATGATGGCTGGAACCCTGCTGACCAGCGTGCTGGAGGAACTGGGCTGGGCCGGCGGCGGACTGGCCCTGGCGCTCAAGGCCTTCGGACGGCGCGTCGGCGTGTTGATCCTGGGTCTGGTCTGGGCCGCCTGGCACCTGATCCCGACGGTCCTGAAGATCGGCCTGTTCCCCGAGCTTGAGGCCGCGCCGCCGCTGATGCTGGTCGTCTTCGTGATCGCCTGCGTGATCTACCGCGAACTCCTGACCCGCTTCGTCGAGCGTAGCGGCACATGGCTGGGGGCGGCGGCCGGCCACGCCGCGCCCAATGTGCTGATCACCGCCTTCATCGCGCTGTCAGGTCTGGTGGTTCTGGAACGGCCCGAAGCCTGGCCGTTGTTCCCGGCCCCCGGTGGTGTAGTTTTCGCCGCGCTGGCGCTGGCGGCGGTGTGGTTGATGTGGCGACAGGCGAAGAGGTCTTGATGTACCAGGTCGAGCTGACGGAGTCGTACTTTCCCGCCCAGGCGGACGACGTGATCCTGGAAACGACAGTGGGTGGCTTGTTGCGGGCGCAGGCCGCGCTGACGCCGGGCGCCCAAGCGCTGATCGAGGCCGACATGGCTGGCGATCTGAAGCGCCGCTGGACCTATGCCCAACTGTTGACCAACTCCGAGCGCCTGGCGCGCGCCCTCCTGTCCCGCTACCGCCCGGGCGAGCGCATCGCCGTCTGGGCCCCCAACATTCCGGAGTGGGTGTTGCTGGAATATGCGGCGGGTCTGGCCGGCCTGACCCTGGTCACTGCCAACCCCGCCTATCGGCCCCGGGAACTGCAATATGTGCTGGAACAGTCCGGGTCCGTGGGCCTGTTCATGGTCGGCGAATATCGCGGCAACCCGATGGCGCAGGTCGCTGCCGAGGTCGCAGCCAGCCTGTCGGCGGTTCGTGAGGTCGTCGACATGGAGGATCATGCGGCGCTGTTCTCCGGCGAGGACGCCGACGTTGATTTTCCAGACGTCTCGCCGGGAGACCCGGTGCAGATCCAGTACACCTCCGGCACCACCGGTTTCCCCAAGGGGGTGGTTCTGCATCATCGCGGGATCACCAATAATGCCCGCATCGCCTACGCCAGGCTCGGCGTGCAGCAGGGCGAGCGCACGCTGAACTGCATGCCGATGTTCCACACGTCCGGCTGCGGGACGGGGATCCTTGGCGCGGTCCAGTTCGGGTGTGTGATGATCCTGGCCAAGCTCTTCGATCCCGGTCGAATGCTGGACATTATCGCCGCCGAGCGGGTCAACGTCATGGTTGGTGTTCCAACCATGCTGGTGGCGCTGCTTGAGGCTCAGTCCGGCAGGCCGCGCGATGTCTCTTCGGTGCGCATTTCGGGCTCTGGCGGGTCGATGGTGCCTCCAGAGCTGGTCCGTCAGGTTCGAGCGACCTTCGATTGCGAATTTCAGACCGTCTTCGGCCAGACCGAGACCTCACCCCTGCTGACACAGTGCCGCAGCACCGACAGTTTGGAGGACCTGTGCGAGACCGTCGGCCAGGCCCTGCCCCAGACCGAGCTGTCGATCCGGGATCCCCAATCCAACACCGTCGTTCCCATCGGCCAGGTCGGCGAGA
>JANORH010000040.1:0-9156 GCA_031415215.1 Alphaproteobacteria bacterium
GCGATTTGAGCCGATAGGTCTGTTTGCTTCCAGACTGTCGCAAAACCCCCTATACGTGATCTTCAGGGCAGGGATTCAAAGGGCAACATCATGGCTGGCTTACTCGCCAATTTCCGAAACACCGTCATCCTCAGCGTTCTGCTGTCGCTGGTTATCGTCGCCGCCTATGCGACGGGGCCGCAAGGCACCGGCGCGGGCTTCATCCAGGCCGTCTTCCGCTGGCTGCACGTCTTCTTCGGAATCCTGTGGATCGGGCTGTTGTACTATTTCAACTTCGTACAGATCCGGGTGATGCCGCAGATCCCCGCCGAGCTGAAGCCGGCGGTCAGCAAGCACATCGCCCCTGAGGCGTTGTTCTGGTTCCGCTGGTCGGCACTGATCACCGTCCTGATGGGCCTGGCGATTGCCGGTGTTCGTGGTTACTCCGGTGAGGCCCTGAGCATGGGTCTGGCAGGTGGATACGATGCCGTGCTGGACAAACAGTATGCGCTGTTGGGCCTGGGCATGTGGCTTGGCATCATCATGATGCTGAACGTCTGGGGCATTATCTGGCCGAACCAGAAGCGCGCGCTGGGCATCGTCGAGGCCGACGCCGACACCAAGGCCAAGTCCGCCCGGATGGCGATGCTGGGGTCGCGCACCAATCTGCTGCTGTCGATCCCGATGCTGACCACCATGGCCATGAGCCAAACTATTTACGGCTAGTCGCTAAAGACAATGCAGAGAGGCCCGCCCCCTCGGCGGGCCTTTTTTGTTGAGGAGACCATGGACAGCGCCGGCGACGACCTCGACGATCTGATTCGCCGCGTCGACCCCGACCGCTGGCTGTCCAGCCGGTTTGTGGCGGATCCGGTCCAGCGCGCCGACGTGATCGCACTCTATGCCTATGACCATGAACTGGCGCGTGCGCCCAAAGTGGCATCCAGTTCGCTGCTGGGTGAAATCCGCCTGACCTGGTGGCGTGAGGTGCTGGATGAAGTGTTCGAGGGGCGACCCGTACGCGGCCATCCCACCGCCCAGGCTATCGCCGACGTGATCGCACGACGACAGCTGCCCAGGGGCCCGCTGGAGGCGATGATCGACGCCCGCTACCGCGAGCTTGACGCAACGCCGATGACCGCTCTGGAAGCTCTGGACTGGGCCCGCGACGGTGGCGGCCAGACGGCGGTCCTTGCCGTCGAAGTTCTCGACCCCGACACCCAGACGGAGTTGGCGCTGGCCGCCGGTTCGGCCTGGGCGCTGAGCTGGCGGGCAGCGGCACAGCCTGACTTGCAGGAGGTGTTCGCCCAGACACTGGCCACCGCGCGCACCGCCGTGCGCCATCTCAGCGTCGCCGCTTTTCCCGCCGTGGCTCACCTGGGGCTGTTGGCGCGTCCATCATCGACGGAATTCGCAAAGCGGGCGCGCCTGACCATGATCGTCGCCCGCGGCCAGATCTGAACTGCCTCCCCTTCGTCGGGCGGGAAAAACTACCCCGCCCAGATCTTCAAATCGGCCAGTGCCCGCTCGCCCATCATGCGCTTCTTGATCCGGGTCTTTTCCTTTGACCCCAGCCTTTGGCCTGCGGCGTCGCGCTTGGGCGGCTCCATCGGCGGCAGCAGGCCATAATTTATATTCATCGGCTGGAAGCTGCCCTTGCGACCCGACAGATGCCCTCCGGTGATGTGGCCGATCAGTCCGCCCAGCGCTGTGGTCGGCGGCGCCGCGACGATCGGCTGGCCCAGGCGCTCGGCCGCCGCAAATCGTCCGGCCAGCAGGCCCACAGCGGCGCTCTCCACATAGCCTTCAACCCCGGTGATCTGTCCGGCGAAGCGCAGGCGCACATCGCCTTTCAGGCGCAATGTGTCGTCCAGCAGTCTTGGGGAATTGATGAAGGTGTTGCGGTGCAAACCGCCCAGGCGGGCGAACACAGCCTTCTCCAGGCCCGGGATCATCCGGAAGATGTCGCTCTGGGCACCGTGCTTCAGCTTGGTCTGGAAGCCCACCATGTTCCATAAGGTGCCCAGCGCATTGTCCTGGCGCAGTTGCACCACCGCCCAGGCCTTGGTCTGGGGATCATGTTCGTTGGTCAGGCCCACTGGCTTCATCGGCCCGTGGCGCAGCGTTTCCCGCCCCCGTTCCGCCATCACCTCGATCGGCAGGCAGCCGTCGAAATAGGGCACATGCTCCCAGTCCTTGAACTCTGACTTGGGCCCGGCAAGCAGGGCGTCGATGAAGGCCTCGTACTGGTCCTTGTCCATTGGGCAGTTGATGTAGGCTGCCGCGTCGCCGCCAGGGCCTTCCTTGTCATAGCGCGACTGGCGCCACGCGACGCTCATGTCGACGCTGTCGAAGTTCACGATGGGGGCGATGGCGTCAAAGAACGACAGCTGACCCTCGCCGGTCAGCTCAAGGATCGCCGCCGACAGTCCGGGTGAGGTAAGGGGGCCGGTGGCCACGATCACGCTGTCCCAGTCGGCCGGCGGCAGGCCGGCGACCTCTTCACGCGAGATCGTCACCAGCGGGTGAGCTTCCAGCCGCGCGGTGACCGCCTGAGCGAATCCGTCGCGGTCAACGGCCAGGGCACCCCCTGCCGGTACCTGATGGGCATTGCCGCAGGACATGATGATCGAGCCCAGGGCGCGCATCTCGGCATGCAGCAGTCCGACCGCATTGCCGGTCCAATCGTCGGCCCGGAACGAGTTGGAACAGACCAGTTCGGCCAGGTGGTCAGTCTGGTGTGCGTCGGTGCCGCGAACGGGGCGCATTTCGTGCAGGGTAACCGGCACGCCGGCCTCTGCGATTTGCCAGGCAGCTTCTGAACCGGCGAGGCCGCCGCCGATGACGTGTATAGGTTTCAGGCTCATGCGTGGCTAACTAGCAACGAACGCGAAGGATCGCGAGCGGGGCCTTGCACCCGGAGCAAGCGGCGCCGCAAGGTTGTGGTCCCAATAGCTGGCCGAGTCGCCCTCGCGCCTGGAAACACAATGACCCGGTTTTCTCCAAGTGATGCCGCTCTTGAAGGCTTCCGGCTGACCCGTGAGCATCCGGGCGTGGTGCTGGCCTGGAGTGCCGTCTACTTTGGCGGCATCCTGCTGATCGGGCTGACCATGATGGCGACCCTGGGACCACAATTCATCGCTCTGGCGCGCAAAGGCCAACTCAATACCGACCCCGAAGCGACAGCGGCGCTGCTGACCCAGTCCTGGCCAGCCTTTCTGCTTGTCCTGCTGATGACCGCCGTCTTGATGTCGATCATCGCGGCGGGCGTCATGCGCCTGGTTCTGCGGCCGACGGAAGCCGGGTTTGCCCACCTGCGAGTAGGACGCGACGAGTTGCGCCTGGCTGCCGCCAACCTGATCTGCATCCTGATCTATGCGATCTCGGCTGTCGTGGGCCTGATCGGCGCGCGCGGGGCCGCCCAGAGCGGGACAATCGGGGCTGTCATTGCCGGCGTGGCGGCGCTGATTTTCGCGATCTGGATTGGTGTGCGTCTGTCTCTGCTGCTGCCCACCGTGTTTGTGACCGGAAAAATCTCGCTCGGCCTGGCTTGGCGCAAGACAGAAGGCCACTTCTGGTCGCTCTTCGGCATGATCATGATGGCGGTGATCTTCTATGTGATCGTCTACATCCTGTTCAGCATCATCAGCGTGGTCGTCGTCGAGCTGTCCGGGGGCCAGGCCGCCATCCAGGACATCACGCGCCTGACCCCGCTGACGGCCATCACGTTCCTGGTCACCCTGATTCTGCAGCTGTTGTTGCAGGTGCTGCAGATCGTGATGATCTATGCCCCGTTCGCGGTCGCGTACCGCGATCTCGCCCTTGTGCCAGACGAGACCGCAGCCGCCGGAGCCTAGGCCTGGGCGCTTGGCCGCGCTGTGACGCGGGCGTGCCAGGCCTTGACGTTGGTAAATTCATCGCCGATCGGCAGCCCGATCCAGTCGGCGAAATCCACCGTGCACAGCGCGCAGATGTCGGCCATCGTATAGACTTCACCGGCGACAAACGACTTGCCGGCCAGCTCGCGGTCCAGCCATTTCAGGGCATTGGCATAGTGCTCCCGGTTGGATTCGCCGAAATCCTTGAATTGGGTCAGCAGCGCCGCCGTGCGCGGATGGGCGTGACGCCAGAACATGCCGACCGGATTCATCAACTGGAACTCCACCCGGCGAATCCACATGTCGACATGCGCTCGTTCCAGCGGGGTGGTCCCGAACAAGGCTCCGCCGGGCTGGGTCTCGTCCAGATACCGGCAGATCGCCACGGTCTCGGAAATCGCCGTGCCGTCGTCCAGAACCAGTGTCGGAATCTGGCCCAGCGAATTGCGCGCGCGATGCTCATCGCTCTTGTGTTCGCGCTTCATCATATTGACCAGGGTCTCGGGCAGGTCGATGCCCTTCTCGGCGATGAAGACGCGCACGCGGCGCGGATTGGGGGCGGGGTTCGGCGCGCCGTAGAGGATCATCGCGATGTCTCCTGAGAGTTGGAGGCGGACGGTATTTCGAACACACGTTTGAGGGAAGTCATTGCGTAACGTCGGTCGCGGCGTGACGGCGATTTAACCTGCGTCCCGGCGCAAGACGGGCCATCATATGACGGGTTGTTTTCGGGGGCGGGGATGAATCGACTGTCGGGTTGGGCCAGGTCTGCGGGGCGATGGACCATTCGCGCGATCACGCCATCCCAGGCCGGATGGGCGGGGGCGACCTGGGCTTTGGTGGCGTTCTGGGGCTTTGTCTTCGTCTCGTTCCTGGCGCACGACGTGGTGCCGCAGTTCAGCGTCGGCAAGTTGGCCGGGCTGGTCGCCATGCTGGGCGCGTTGGCGTTGGCGGGGCTTGGCGGTTTGCTCGCGTTGCGGCTGCTGATGCTGCTGAGGCCCGGGTATCGCGCGGCGATCGCGCTGATGGCACCGCTCACCGTCATGTTGCTGCTGGGCGTCTGGGACACCAAGGGCGGGGTGATCGCGACCCTCCTGTTGCTGGTCGGGCTCAGCCTGACGGCCGGCGCGGCGACCTCCCTTTTCAGACGCAAGTCAGCCGGACGAACCTATGGTGCGGTTGTGTTTCTGATCCTGGGCCTGACGGCGCTGGGTGCGCTGACGGTCGGGATGATTCGGGCACCCAAGGACCTCAATCCGACACTGGCGAGCTATCAGCTGGCGGGCGCGACCCTTAATCTCCCGGATCCTGGCCGACCGGGTCCGTTCAAGGTCCGCTACATGACTTACGGCGGCGGCTCCGACCGCTACCGCCCCGAGTACGCCGCCATGGCGACCTGGCGCTCCCGGGCTGTCGATGGATCGCGTCTGGATCAGGAGTGGAAGGGTGCTGTCGGCTGGGTCCGCACCCTCTATTGGGGCTTCGATCCCAAGGCCTTTCCGGTGCAGGGCCGGGTGTGGGTGCCGGAAGGTCCTGGGCCGTTTCCGCTGGTACTGATCGTGCACGGCAACCATTCGATGGAGGACTTTTCCGACCCCGGCTACGCCTATCTGGGTGAGCTTCTGGCCAGTCAGGGGTTCATCCTGGTGTCGGTCGACGAAAATTTCCTGAACTCGTCGCTGGCCGACATGGTCAATCCGATCAATGGCCGTCCCTCGAAAGAGAACGATGCTCGCGGCTGGATGCTGCTGGAGCACCTCTCCCAGTGGCGTGCCTGGAACAGCGACCCTAAACACCCGCTCTACGGTAAGGTCGACATGGAGCGGCTGGGCCTGATGGGTCACTCACGGGGCGGTGAGGCGGTGGCGGTGGCCACAGCCTTCAACACCCTCGATCACTATCCTGATGATGCGACGCTCGCCTTCAACTACCGCTTCAAGCTGGGCGCCGTGGGTGCGATTGCGCCGGTGGACGGACAGTACAAGGGGCGAGAGCGGTCAACCCTGCTCAAGGACGTGAACTACTTCGTCATTCACGGCAGTCTCGATGGGGACGTGACCTCCTTCATGGGGGCGTCCCAGTACGCCCGCGATACGCTCACCGGCACGGTTCCGGCGTTCAAGGCTCAGCTCTACGTCAAGGACGCCAACCACGGCCAGTTCAATACCAGCTGGGGTCGCGACGATCTGGGCATGCCGTGGCCGGTGCTGGACAAGCGCGCTATCCTGACCCCCGAGGCCCAGCGCCAGATCGCCAAGGTGTATCTGTCTGCCTTCCTGCAAACGGCTCTGATGGGCCGCGAGGGCTACAAGTCCCTGTTCGAGGATCCGCGGCGCGGTGCGGCCTGGTTGCCCAAGGGCTATCTGGCCGCCGACTTTGCCAATAGTGCCACGATCTGGGCGGCGACGTTTGATGAGGATATGGATCCGGGAACCGCCACGTCTCCCGGCGCGCGTATTTCCGCAAAGAACCTGTCCGTCTGGCGAGAGACCGACGTGAAACTCAAGGCCCGCCAGATGGACACCCAGACAGTCCTGATCGGCTGGGACGAGCGGGTCCATAAGGGCAAGGCCAGCTACAGCGTGGACCTGGGGCAGTCCACGGAACGCGTCGGGGTCGGCTCTGCGCTGGTGTTCAGTGTCGCTGACGCCGGGATCGGCAGTCTGCCCGATGGGTTCAAGCCCGCTAAAACCAAGGCCAAGGACCCCAAGGCAACACCGCTGGACTGGACGGTGGTGCTGGTCGATGTCGCCGGTGTCGAAGCCCGCGTGCCGCTGTCGCGCGACCAGGTGCTCTATCCCCAGATCAAGGGTCAGACCCGTCGCTTCCCGGAAATCGACGGCGCCAAGATGGCCGAGGTGGTGATGCGCCGCTACCGACTGCCGCTGGCAGACTTCGCCGCCGCAAACCCCGCGCTTGATCTGGCCCGGCTCAAAATCGTGAGGTTTGACTTCGATCGGTCAAAACGTGGCGCGATCGCCCTGGACAATCTGGGGATAGCGCCGGGGCAGGGCAGGCCATAGAGAATCCAATCCCTCCCTGAAGAGGAAGGGTTTCTACGCCCCGACCAGCTGCTTCTTTTGCGCGCCGCTGCGTTCCCGATGCCGCTGCAGCAGCTCTGCCAGATATTTCCCCGTCCAGCTCTTGGGGTTGGCGGCGACGTCCTCGGGCGAGCCATAGGCCACGATCTCACCGCCGCCGTCGCCGCCTTCAGGGCCAAAGTCGAGGATCCAGTCGGCGGTCTTCACCACGTCGAGGTTGTGCTCGATGACCACCACGGTGTTGCCCTGGTCGGCCAGTTCGTGGAGCACTTCCAGCAGCTTCTTGGTGTCCTCGAAGTGCAGGCCGGTGGTGGGTTCGTCGAGGATATAGAGCGTCTTGCCGGTGGCGCGTCGGGACAGCTCCTTGGACAATTTCACGCGTTGCGCCTCGCCGCCCGACAGCGTGGTCGACGACTGGCCCACCTTCACATAGCCGAGCCCCACGCGCTTCAGGGTCTGCATCTTCTCACGCAGCACTGGCACGGCCTTGAAGAATTCAGCGGCCTCATCGACGGTCATGTCCAGGACGTCAGCGATGGACTTGCCCTTGAACAGCACCTCCAGGGTCTCGCGATTATAGCGTTTGCCGTGGCACACGTCGCAGGTGACATAGACGTCCGGCAGGAAGTGCATCTCGATCTTGATCAGCCCGTCGCCCTGACAGGCCTCGCAACGCCCTCCCTTGACGTTGAAACTGAACCGGCCCGGGCCATAGCCGCGCGATTTGGATTCCGGGAGGCCGCAGAACCAGTCGCGGATGGGCTGGAAGGCGCCGGTGTAGGTCGCTGGATTGGAACGCGGCGTGCGGCCGATCGGCGACTGGTCGATGTCGATGACCTTGTCGAAGTTTTCCAGCCCTTCGATCCGCTCGTGGGCTGCCGGCGCATCCGAGGCATTGTGCAGCCGCCGCGCGGCGGCCTTGTAGAGGGTCTCGATGGTGAAGGTCGACTTGCCGCCACCGGACACGCCGGTGATGCAGGTGAAGGTGCCGACCGGGATCTCGCCGGTGACGCCTTTCAGATTGTTGCCGGTGGCGCCGATGACGCGCAGCTTCTTCTTGGTGATCGGCCGACGGTCCTGGGGCACAGCGATCTCGCGCACGCCCGAAAGGTACTGGCCGGTGATGCTGCGGGGCTCAGCCATGATGTCGGCGGCGGTGCCCTGGGCGATGACGTGGCCGCCGTGTATGCCGGCGGCAGGGCCCATGTCGATCACATGGTCGGCGGTCAGGATCGCTTCCTCATCATGCTCGACCACCAGCACCGAGTTGCCGAGGTCACGCAGGCCCTTGAGGCTGACCAGCAGGCGGGCATTGTCGCGCTGGTGCAGACCGATGGAGGGTTCATCCAGCACATACAGCACGCCCGTAAGGCCCGAGCCGATCTGGCTGGCCAAACGGATGCGCTGGCTTTCGCCGCCGCTGAGCGTTCCGGAATTGCGGCTGAGATTGAGGTAATCCAGGCCGACGTTGACCAGGAACCGCAGGCGATCATTGATCTCCTTCAGGATCCGGCGACCGATCTCCAGCTGCTTGTCGGTGAGCTGGGTTTCCAGGTCCTCGAACCAGGCTTGGGCCTTGCGGATCGCCAGCCGCGAGACGAAGCCGATGTGTTCGCCGGCAATCTTTACCGCCAGGCTCTCGGGCTTCAGGCGATAGCCCTCGCAGGCCAGGCAAGGCGTCTCGGACTGGTAGCGTCCCAGCTCCTCGCGAACCCAGGAACTGTCCGTCTCGCGCCAGCGGCGTTCCAGGTTTGGCAGCACGCCCTCGAAGGTCTTGTTGACCTCATATTTGCGCGCATTGTCATCGTAGATGAATCGGATCTTGTCCGAGCCCGAGCCATAAAGCACCACGTTCCTGGCCGCCTCAGGCAGCTTCCAGAACGGCTCGTCCATCGAGAAATCATAGTGACGACCCAGCGCCTGCAACGTCTGGGTGTAGAGCGGCGAGGGGCCCTTGGACCAAGGCGCGACCGCGCCTTTGTGAAGGCTCTTGTCCTTGTCCGGGATCACCATGTCGGCGTCGAACGCCAGTTTGGCCCCCAGGCCGTCGCAAACCGGACAGGCCCCATAGGGGTTGTTGAACGAGAACAGCCTGGGCTCGATCTCGCTGATGGTGAAGCCCGAGACCGGGCAGGCGAACTTCTCGGAGAACAGCAGGCGGCGGGGCTCGGCCTCGCCCTCAGGCTTGTCGGCCCATTCGGCCACGGCGATGCCGTCGGCCAGCTTGAGCGCGGTTTCCAGGCTGTCGGCGTAGCGGC